>DASWYF010000040.1 GCA_036405135.1 Verrucomicrobiia bacterium
ACCAATCCGTCGTCCCGGTCAAACCGGCTCGCCTTCACCTCCCAGTTCATCCCCAAGCCCAATAACTCATGAAACAGTCGCTCTGGTGTCATCTCCTCCTCCTACCAAATCCCCATTCCACTGAAAACAGCGAAGAACCGATTTTTCTCCAAGGCCTCGGGCATTCTTTCCCCCTCTTCGCTTCCTTCGTGATCTTCTGTTAGAAACTTTCTTTCCTTTGTTCGCGTATTTCGCGTCACTCGCGGTCAACTTTCTTTCCTCATCGCTCAATGTTTTCCATCTCCCGCTTGCCCACCATCCCCTACTCCTGTTCAATCCCCCCATGCTACACGCGCGCATTCTCCTCCTCGCCCTGATCACCCTCGCGCTCACATTTACCACCCGCGCCGCTGATCACCCCGATCAAGCCGCTGCGAAAACTCTCCTCACCGCCGCCACCACTTCCACCAACGCCTACGCCCGTCTCGCCTACCTGTGCGATACCTTCGGCCCCCGCTTCAGCGGCTCCACGAATCTCGATCACGCCATCGACTGGATTCTCGCCGAGATGAAGCGCGACGGCTTCTCCAACATCCGTGGCGAACCCGTCACCATTCCTCGTTGGATTCGTGGCAATGAATCATTGGAACTCGTCGGCCCGCGCCGCCAATCCCTGCCCATGCTCGGCCTCGGCGGCAGCATCGCCACCAAGAAAGAAGGCCTCACCGCCCCCGTCTTTGTTGTGAAGAGCTTTGAAGAACTCGCCCAACGCAAAGTCGAAGCCATCGGCAAAATCGTCGTCTTCAATGTCCCTTACGATGACTACCACAAGACCGTCGCCGTCCGCACGAAAGGCGCCATCGAAGCCGGACGCGCCGGAGCCCTCGCCAGCCTCGTCCGCTCAATCACTCCTGTTTCCCTCCAGACACCCCACACTGGCAACATGGCCTACGATGATGCCGTGCCGAAGATCCCTCACGCCGCCATCACCATTGAAGACGCCGAACTGCTCCAGCGCCTCCAAGACCGCGGCGAGAAACCCGTCGTGCGCCTGAAGATGGAAGCCACCACGCTCCCCGATGGCCTGTCCCGCAACGTCGTCGCCGAGATTCCCGGCACAGAGAAGCCAGATGAGATCGTCCTCGTCAGCGGCCACATCGATTCGTGGGACATCGGCCAAGGTGCACAAGACGATGGCGGTGGTTGCATCGCCGCGTGGGAAGCCGCCCGCCTCATCATGATATCCGGCCTCAAACCCCGCCGCACCATCCGCGTCGTCCTTTGGACCAATGAAGAAAACGGCGTGCGCGGTGCTAAATCCTACGTCGCCGCTCACACCAACTCCCTCGCCAAACACGTCGCCGCCATCGAAAGCGACAGCGGCATTTACAAGCCCACCGGCTTCGGCCTCACCGGCAGTGAGAAAGCCATGACCGTATTAAAAGGCATCGCCCCCTTGCTCGAACCCGTTGGCGCAACTCAGATGGAATTCGGCTGCCGCGGCACCGATGTCCTCCAACTCCTCGTCGGCGGCGTCCCTGCCATGCACCTCGAAGTCGATCGCAAACCCTACTTCAACTACCACCACACCGCCGCCGACACCGTTGACAAAGTATTGCCCAAAGACCTAAACGACTGCACCGCCGCCCTCGCCATCATGGTCTGGTCCCTCGCCAATTCACCTGAACCTCTCCCCCGCTAAAGGTAAAGGAGCGCGGTTTTTAAGTCGCTTCAACATCCAAACACCAATAGCTCCAATAAACTTTAAGGCGTCCACAGTTCATCCCTCTCCTCTCATAGGCAGGCCGAGCTTCGGCGGAGAGGGACCGAGGGTGAGGAGTGAGAAAACATAAGCGCATTCAAAGAAAGCCAAAGTCTCTCCTCTCTAAACACCAGTTAGACGTCCCTCACTCCCTTTTCGTTCACCAAAAAATTCTTTATTTCCTCCCGCGCAACTTTCTCCCGTTTCCGGCGTCTTATCTTCCAGAGCGGGCGAATACCTGCGCTGGGATAAACGTCCTTTTTGCTGACATCGGTCAACACACACAATACAGTGCGCAGCAACAAAACCATGGCCGAACGCGATGAGTCAACGCCACCGGATTCTCAGAATAATCCGGCTGCTGGATCATCGTCTTCACCCACACCGCCCCGCACGCCGCATCCCACCATCCAGCTCGACCTCGACAAGATGCGCGAAATCGTCGCCGAAGCTGGGGTGAAGAGCAATCAGGTCCGCCGCTTCGGTGATTACGAACTCCTCGAAGGCATCGCTCAAGGCGGCATGGGTGCCATCTACAAGGCCCGCCAGCTCAAACTCAACCGCACCGTCGCGCTCAAAACGATTCTCGCGGGCATGCTCGCCGGTGAGGACCAGATGAAGCGCTTCCGTGCCGAAGCTGAAGCCGTCGCGAATCTCGACCACCCGAACATCGTCCCCATCTACGAGGTCGGCGAGCATGAGGGCCAGTTGTTCTTCAGCATGCGCTACATCGAAGGCGGCAGCCTCGATGACCACATGAAGCGCTTCGTGCAAGACCCGCACGCTTCAGCTCATTTGATGGCCAAAGTCGCCCGCGCCATCCATTTCGCACACCAGCACGGCATCCTCCATCGCGATCTCAAGCCAGATAACATTCTCCTCGATGCCCAAGGCGAACCGCACATCACCGACTTCGGCCTCGCCAAGCGCGTCGATGCCGGTGAAAACCTCACCGTCACTGGCGAGATCATCGGCACACCGAACTACATGTCCCCCGAGCAAGCCGAGGGCAAAGGCTTCAAGCTCACCACCGCCGTGGATGTCTATGGCCTCGGTGCCGTGCTCTACCAATTGCTCACCGGCAATCCCCCTTTCCGCGCCGATTCGCCGCTGGAGACCCTCCGCCTCGTCATCGACCGCGAACCGCAACGCCCCTCCAGCATCAATCGCCGTGTCGACCGCGACCTTGAGACCATCTGCCTCAAGTGCATGGAGAAGGACCCGCAACGCCGTTATGGTTCTGCCGAAGCCGTGGCCGAGGACATCGAACGCTGGCTGCGCAAGGAACCCATCCGTGCCCGTCCCGCCGGTTATTTTTATCGTGCAGGCAAATGGGCCGTGCGTCGCCCTGCGGTGGCCCTTCTCGCCATCACCACCTTCTTCGGTTTGTGTACATTGTTCGGCGTTATCCTCATCAACGAGCAACGCCTGCAGAAGGAGCGCGACATCGCGCTCGGATTGGAAAAAACCGCAACCCAAGAGCGCCTCAAAGCCGAAGCCCTCGCCGAGCAAAGCCGCCAACGCCTCGTGCGCCTGAACATCGGCGATGGCCTCCGTCTAATTGATGAAGGCGATGCCTCCGGCGCCTTGCTCAGTTTTGTGGATGCTCTCCGCCTTGATGAAGGCAACAAAGAAAATTCCGAGATCCAGCGTACCCGCATCGCCTCCGCCTTGCGCCAATCACCGCGCCTCATCCAGTTTTGGACAGAAGATCAACCCATCGTCGCCTCCGCCGCCAGCGTGAATGGCCGTTTCCTCGTTACCTTCACCAGCAAACGCGCCCGCCTCTGGGATGTCTCCACCGGCGTCGCCTTGGGCCAGCCCGTTTCGTTACCCGATAATGTCCGCTCCGCCGCCGTCAGTCCTGATGGCCAGCAACTCGTCCTGCTGAATGACAATCGCACCGCTTTCCTCTGGAACTGGCGTAAGGATCAATCCACTCCGATCAAGCTCGCGCACGATTTCCCCGTGAACATCGCCACCTTCAGTGCAGATGGCTCGCTCGTCGCCATCGGGGGTGGACAAAACAAGAACGGCACCGCCCGCGTCTGGAACACCGCTAACGGCGAAGCCGTCTCCAAGCCCATCCGTATCTCCGACGATGTCGAGTCCATCGCCTTCAGCGCCGATGGCACCAAGCTCGCCGTCGCTTCCCGCGATCGTAGCGCCACCGTTTGGAATACGAAAACCGGTAACTCCATCGGCAAGACACTTCGCCACGGCGGCATCGTCCGTCACGTTTCCTTCAGCCCGGATGGTCTGCGCCTCGTCACCGCCAGTGAAGACCGTACCGCCCGTGTCTGGGATGTGTTGACCGGCGAACCCATCACGCCGCCCATGCAGCACAACGACATCGTGACCTACGCCGAGTTCAGTCCGGATGGTTCACGCGTCGCCACCGCGAACAAAGACAACACCGGCCGCGTGTGGGATGCGAATACCGGTGAGCCCGTCACCCCGCCCCTCGCCCACAGCACTCGCGTGGCTCGCGCCCGTTTCTCGCCCGATGGCCGCCGCGTCCTGACCGTCGCCGAAAAATCCGCCCGCGTCTGGGATGCCACCACCGGCAAGCCCATCACCCCACCGCTCGCCCACAGCGCGGAAATCCTCCACGCATTGTTCAATCCCGATGGCCGCAGCGTGATGATTGCCAGCAAGGACCGCACGGTGCGCGTTTGGGATACGCCCGCCGCGCAGCAGAACTCGCGTGAACTCCCCATTAAAGGTGAGCTGCGCCAGACCATTTTCTCGAAGGACAACCGTCTCATGCTCGCCGTCACGGATAATGCCATGCGCGTCTGGGACGTGATGAGCGGTGAACCCGTTTCGCAATTACTCACCTCCAGTGCCGAGATCCTTGCCGCTCGTTTCGTGAACAACGACACCGCGATCAACGCCATCAGCAGCGATCAAACCGTACGCTCCTGGGACATCAAAAGCAGCAAGGAGAACCGCAACATGCGTCTGCCTTTCTCCGTAAGCTTTGCCGCTTTCAGCCCGGATAACAAAATTCTCTTCACCGCGGACATGGATCGCAAAGGCCAGTTACGCACCATCCCCACCATTGAACCAACGCAACCACAAGGTGGCGCTGGTAATTTCAAAGGCAAACGCCGCGATGGCACCAATGCTCCACCCTTCGCCGGTGAAATGTCTCCTCGCATCCAAGGTCAGGGACAAGGCGGCATCCGTCAGATGAATGAGAACGCCAAAGGCATCGAACACAAGAGCCGCATCGCTTACGCGCAATTCAGTGCAGACAGTACCAAGCTCGTGACCGCCAGTTGGGATAACACCGCCCGCGTGTGGGACACCGCCACCGGCCAAGCTCTCACGCCACCACTCGAACACCAAGACCGCGTCGTCCTCGCCACCTTCAGCCCGGACGGCACCAAGGTCATCACCGCAAGCTGGGACAACACCGCCCGCATCTGGGATGCATCCACCGGCAAGCCCCTCTCACCTCCGCTCGAACACACTGCCGAACTCACGCTCGCGTCCTTCAGCCCGGATGGCCGCTTCGTCGTGACCGCCAGTGCGGACAATACCGCGCGCATCTGGAACGCGGCCACCGGCGAACCCGTCACGCCCTTCCTCCAACACAACGGCTGGGTCGTTGCCGCCGCGTTCAGCCCAGACAGCACGCGCGTCGTCACCGCCAGTTGGGATAACACCGCGCGCATCTGGGATACCTACACCGGCGCGCCTGTCTCCCCGCCGCTCGTCCATCGTGATCGCGTGGATCACGCTTCTTTCACCCAAGATGGCCGCATCCTCTTCACCGCCAGTGCGGACGGCACCACGCGCCTCTGGGATTTCACGCCGGATGCCCGCCCCATCGATGACATCGCGCCCCTCGCGCAACTCCTCTCCGGTCGCCGCCTGGATAACACCGGCAGCCTCGTCCCCGTCTCCGCCACCAAGCTCGCCGAGAACTGGGAAACTCTACGTCAGAAATATCCGCAACAATTCTCCATCAAGCCTGAAGAGATTGTTGCTTGGCACAGCGAAGAAGCCGACCTCTGCGAACAGACCCAATCCTGGTTCGCCGCCCTCTTCCACCTGAACTGGCTCGTCGAACAAAACCCAAAAGATAATGAGTTGAAGAAACGTCGTGACAGCGCTCAGGCTAAACTACGCGAAGCGAACAACGTTACCACTGCCCTACAGTAACGAACATAAAGGCACTCTGCCCGAGTGATACCTTTCGTTCTCTCAAAAGCCACACAAGAAACGTTTTTAAAACCCGTCCCTTACGCCTTCCCCTCTGAAAGCTTTGCCATGAGTAGTTGATACTTGATCACTTTGCATTTTACCCACCCGTCTTTGCGCTCCACGCATTCTGCAAAGAATTACCTCCCCATCCAGCCTAGGGCGGAACCTCCCTAATGAATTTTCTTCATCTCGGGAACTCTTTCTCTTTAAACCTCTTACATCAGCATCTGCCGCACCTGTGGGCACCCCGCACACTTAGTGCGACACACTCGGGTATGAAAACATTGCTGAAATGCCTCGTCCTCGGCGTGACGGGGTTGATTTTAGTCGCACCACCGCGCGCCTCCGCAGATCTCGAGATCTCCGCCTCGGTGCACATCTCCGCTGAAGCCGATTTTTACGAACCGCTCACCCCCCATGGTGCTTGGATCGAAGTTGATTCTCACCGCTGCTGGCGTCCTTCAGGGGTCGCGGTCAGTTGGCGTCCTTACACCACCGGTGAATGGGTGTGGACGGATTACGGTTGGTATTGGGTAAGCGATGAACCATGGGCATGGGCCACCTACCATTATGGCCGCTGGACCTATCATCCACAGCATCACTGGATATGGGTTCCCGGTCGCGAATGGGCTCCCGCATGGGTGAGCTGGCGACATGGCGGCGGCCACATCGGCTGGGCCCCGTTGGCTCCCACGATCAGCTTCCGTCATCGCCACTCGATCGGCGGTCCTGATTTCGTCTTCGTTCGTACGGCCAGTTTCCATCAGCCTGTGCGCCCCAACACCGTCATCGTGAACAACACCACGATCATCAATAACACCACCGTCATCGCGCAATCTCCCACCCGTGAAACACGCACAGTTGATGGCTCTCAAAAACAGGTATATGTGAACAAAGGCCCCCAACCCCAGGAAGTGGAAAAAGAAACTGGCCGCAAGACTGAACCTGTTCCCATCCAGCAAGTCGCCGCCCGCACAGCTGTGCCCGAAGCAGTGAAAGCCAAAGCTGCCGCTGCACCGGCCAAAGCCGATCAAAACAATACAAAGTCCAAAGACGCCCCGAACGCGGGGAAGAACGCCCCCCCCACAAAAACCGAGCCAACGAAATCTGATCCAGACAGCAAAGCGGAACCAGCACGCCCGCAAGAACCCAGGACCTTGCCCGATAAGAAAGGCCCCGGTTCCGTCCCAGTGCCTGCTCCGACCAAAACACCGGAAAACGATCCTGATAAAAACGGCCCAAACCGCAAAGGTCCTGCGCCAGAAAAACCAAACACACCGGATCGTTCCGAGCCTAAAGATCCCAAACCGCCGGTAAAGCCGCTGCCTCCGACACCTGAGGTGCCTAAGCCTGTGCCGCCTCCAGAAACTCCAAAGCCTCCGGGTCCGGAGAAGCCAAAGCCGATCCCTCCTTCAGAAGTCCCAAAACCGAGACCTGCTAAAGAACGCCCCTTCGCCCCTCCCGTCGTGGACGAGCTTCCTAAGCCCAAGCCCACACCGGAAACCCCACGCCCCCGCCCGTTCCCGAACGAGCCAGCACCGAACAAGCCGAAACCACCTCAAGCGGCTCCGGTAAAGCCCGCACCCGAAGTACAAAAACCTGCGGCTCCACCCAAAGTGAACCCGCAACCCAAGGCTCCGTCTCAACCGAAACCTCAGAAACCGCCGAAAGACGAAGACAATAAAGGCAAAGGCCGTCCCTGATCAGGCATCATAGAACGTTAAAAACAAACGCCCGTTCCCTCTCACCACTGGTAAAGTGAGGGGACGGGTTTTTACGCACGTAATCAATCACGCTCTAAATTCCGCCCAGATGATCAGCGAATCGTCACATTTTTCACTGTGCCCCCTACGGCTATCCTCCTGCGACACATCCGCCAGGGAAGTCATGTCCTTAGCAAATACCGTAGAAAATCACTATGGTAAACGCCAAAGTAACAGACGTATTAGGAGTGTGGGGACATCGCCCTTCGCCCCTCTCATCTCATCCTTATTCAGGAAGTGGCTTACCCTTCGTTTCCGGCCCGAACCACACCACGATCACACCCACCACATAGATGAGTGCCATCGTCTTCGCTGCCGCCGGGAAACTGCCATCAAAATGCTTCATCAGCGTGGCCGTCTGCAAACCACCCACAGCTGCCAAAATACGCCCGAAGTTAAATGCAAACCCTTGCCCTGTAGCGCGCACACTCGTCGGATAAAGCTCCGGCAGATACAGCGGGAACCAACCATAAAACGCTGCCGAAACACTGCCTGCCAAGAACACGGCGAACAGGAACGTGTTCCCATACACCATAGTATCCCGATATAGGAAATAAGCCGCCGCCAATGATGCCGCGCACAGGAAGGCATACACCGGCCGACGACCAAAATAATCACACAATACCGCCGCCAGAATCGTACCCACGATCGCCCCCAAGGAACTCCACACCTGTGTCCACTCCTTGGCAAAACTCGCATTCGGTCCTGCAAGATCGATCGCCCAGCGCGGTGCCCATTGTAACGCACCCCATGTCCCCAGCAGCGCTACACCCGCCAGAGCCGCACCAAAAACCATCATCTTGATGATATGTGACTTGCCTCCCTCCGTCATTGAGCCCGCCGCCATCGCACGTTCCAAATAGCGTTTCACAGGATAGAGATAACCCACCAGGGCGATCGCCAGACCGATTAACGTGACCAATCCAGCGATCCATCCGCCCGGACCTGCCGGTGACCACACATAAATGATGACCAACGCACCCACGCACCCGATCAGCACCCCGATCAGATCCTGCGTCGCCCAATGCGAAGTTCCACCCTTCTCCTTCTCTTCCTCCCACTTCTCTGATTCCGGCACGAACAACCGGATCATAAAAATCAGCAGTGCCGGGAATGCGCCTGAAATCATCAGAAAGCGCCATGCCGAATTATGCAGCAGATACTCCACCGTCTTCTGCGAAAGCCCCAAAGACAACATGCCGCTTTGGATGCTTTCGATCATCCCTATCAAGCCCATGCTCAAAAACGCCACCATCAAGAACCCGACATTCGCTGCCGCACCGATCAACCCCGCCACGATTGCCCGGGACTTGCCCGGCCAGATCTCGTTCACCAATGCCACACCGAGCGACCACTCACCACCCATGCCCAACGAAGCGATGAAACGCAAGGCCGCGATATGCCACGCCTCCGTAGCAAAACCGCACAAACCCGTGAAGATCGCGTAAGTGAAGATGCTCAAAGACATCGCCTTCACCCGGCCAATGCGATCACCCAACCAGCCGAACAACACGCCGCCCGTCGCCGCACCGATCAGAAAGACAGCGATGATGATGGAGAACCACTTGCCCGCATCCCCCGCCGCCGCCTCACCGAGAAGCTCCTTCAACGCCGGTTGGCCGATCAATGGGAACAAGCCCATCTCAAACCCATCGAAAAGCCAGCCAAGGATGGCAGCCAGCAGTGCCATCCATTTACCCGTATTAGATTTAGCGTTCTTAGTAGACATACAGCAAAAACTGAAATTCCGGCACAATTCGTCCCTTGGTGAGACGAGACTGGCAGGCAGACGCACCACCAAACGGATTTATTCGCGCAGGGTCAACGAATTTTTCCCCAAAGCCCACAATTTTCTCTGCTAAGACACCCTAAGGGTGCAATCACACAGCATTTTTCTTCTTCCCATACCGATCTGTGTGATTCCGTGTTTAATCAGTGGCTAAATATTTCCTTCTCCCTTGTCTTACTTATCGCTACTATCCATTTAAACCCCGTTCGGCCAAAAAGCGAAAGCTCCACGCATGGAGACCAAACACTACGACCTCGTGGTCATCGGCTCCGGTCCGGCTGGTGAAAAAGGTGCCGCCCAGGCGGCCTACTTCGGTAAACGCGTCGCTCTCATCGAGAAGGAGCACGTCCTCGGTGGAGCCGCCGCCAATACCGGCACCCTGCCCTCCAAGACGTTACGCGAGACCGCCCTCTACCTCTCCGGTTTCCATCAACGCGGCCTCTACGGCATCAATTTCTCCCTGAAAGATAAAGTCACTGCCCGCGACTTCCTCTACCGCGAGCAGCAAGTCGTCCAGACCGAACGCGCCCGCATCGCCGAAAATCTCAAGCGCCACAAAGTCGATCTCTACAAAGGCTTCGCCGCCTTCGAAGACGCCCACACCATCTCCGTCAAACCGGCGCACTCACCAGCAGCTCACATCCGGGGCGACATCATCCTTATCGCCACCGGTTCACACCCGCATCATCCGCCGCAATTCCCTTTCCACGATGCGCGCGTCTATGACTCCGACACTATCCTGAACCTCCGCGAGATCCCCGCCACCATGCTCATCGCCGGTGGCGGCGTCATCGGCTGCGAATACGCCTGCCTCTTCTCCGCCCTTGGCGTGAAGGTTTCTCTCGTCGAAGGCCGCGATCGTCTCCTCGGTTTTCTCGATGCCGAAGTCTCCCACGCCTTCGCCGCCAGCATGACCACCATGGGCGTGGACCTCCATATGCCCGACTCCATTGAGACCGTACAAGCGGAAGACGAAATCATCGTCACTCTCAAATCTAGCAAGCGCCTCGCCGTCCAAAGCGTCCTCGCCGCCACTGGTCGCACTGGGAATACGGAAGGCATGAACCTCGAAGGCATCGGCATCCAGCCCAGCAAACGCGGCACCTTGGATGTGAACGCAAACTATCAAAGCCTGCTTCCCCACATCTACGCCGTCGGCGATGTCATCGGCTTCCCCGCGCTCGCCTCCACCTCCATGGAGCAAGCCCGCGTTGCCATGGTCCACGCCTTCGATCTCAAATACAAATCCGGCGTCGCGCACATCCTGCCATACGGCATTTACACGATTCCCGAATGCTCCATGGCCGGTGAAACCGAGGAAACTCTTCAGCAAAAGAACATTCCCTATGTCGTCGGCCGCACCCGTTATGCCCACAATGCCCGCGGCCAGATCATCGGTGACAAAGAAGGCTTCCTGAAACTCATATTCGCTGAGGAAGATATGAAACTCCTCGGCGTCCACGTCATCGGCGAGCAAGCCAGTGAATTGATCCACATCGGCCTCATGGCCCTCCAAACCAAGTCCGGAGCCGATCTCTTTATCCAGACCTGTTTCAATTACCCCACCCTTTCCGAGATGTATAAATACGCGACCTACGATGCCCTCGGTCAACGCGCCAAACGCCTCAAAGCTCGCGAACAAGACGCATGAACACCCGGGACTTTCTCAAAACCTCCGTCCTAGCCGCCGCCAGCCTGACCACCGGCCAACTCACCGCTGCTGACGCCAAGCCCGAGACGAAGCAGAAGTTACCACCCCTCCGCGCCATGCGTCTCGGCATGGTCACTTACAATCTCGGCAAAGACTGGGACGTCCCTACTATTATCAAGAATTGCACTGACACAAAATTCCAAGGCGTCGAACTCCGCACCACGCACAAGCACAGTGTGGAAGTCTCCTTGAGCAAAGCCGAACGCGGCGACGTCATGCAGCGCTTCCAAGATTCCCCCGTGGAACTTCACAGCCTCGGCAGCGCCTTCGATTACCACACGCCCGACCAGGCCAAGCTCCGCAAAGACATCGAAGCCACCAAGGAATACATCATCCTCGCTCACGATGTCGGCGCCAAAGGCATCAAAGTCCGTCCGAACGCCTTCCCCAAAGAAGTCCCCCCCGAAAAGACTTTGGAGCAGATCGGTAAATCCCTCCGCGAACTTGGCGAATTCGCCTCCGGCTATGGTCAGGAGATCCGCGTGGAAGTTCACGGCAAGGACACTTCCCTGCTTCCGAACATCCGCAAGATGATGGATTTCGCCAACCACCCCCAAGTCGGCGTCTGCTGGAACTCCAATGACACGGATCTCGACGGCGATGGCTTCGAAAAGAACTTCGATCTCGTTAAAGACCGCATCAAGCTCGTCCATCTCCGCGACCTATATCTGGATACCTACCCCTTCCGCCGCCTCTTCCAACGCTTGAACGATATCGAATACGCCGGGTTCTGCCTTGCAGAAATCCCGGAAAGCCCTGACGCTCTAAGGGTGATGCGGTATTTTAGGGGACTTTGGCTGGCATATCAGGACGCCTTGTAATATTTTCTAACACAACACATACCCGAACAGTCCATATTACCGGAATGACATGCGTACCGTGCCGAAAGTTCTCCGTGCAAACACAGTCCTTTGTGTTACGGTAACAACGTTGTCAGCCCAGCTTTTAATAACATGATGTTTCGCAAACTCTCTGCCATCGCGGCACTCTTGGCCGTCGTTCTGCTGCCGCTCCGCGGGTTCGCCCTTGTAGAGTGGAAGCCCTTGGAAGCCGGTGCCAATGATAACACGACAGCTATCCTGACCGCTCGCATGCTGGAGCGCGCCCACTACTCCCAGATGGCCTTCAACGATGAAGTATCATCCAAGTTTCTGGACCACTATCTGGACCGCTGGGATCCGCAGCACATCTTTTTCTTCAAGACAGATTTGGAAGAATTCGAGAAATGGCGCACCAAGCTGGATGAGATGACCATCAACTCAGGTGACACTTCTCCTGCCTACCTTATTTTCAACCGCTTCTATGAACGCCTCCGGCTGCAGCAGACCTTCATCCAAAACCTCCTGGATACTGAGACTTTTGAATTCAACACCGATGATCGTTATCTCCTGAACCGCAAGGATGCCCCCCGTCCGGCTGACCTGAAGGAAGCAAAGCAGCTCTGGCGCGATCGCGTCCGGTTTGAATACCTCACCGAAAAGCTAAACAAAAAGACTCACGAAGAGATCGTGAAATCCATCAAGAAACGCTACGACCGCATTTACAAGATGGTGGAAGGCTTTGATGCCGAACAGGTTCTTTCCGAATACCTCACCGTCTTGGGCACCATTTACGATCCGCACTCGGATTACATGAGCAAGTCCGAGCTGGATAACTTCTCCATCGGCATGCGTCTCTCGCTGGTCGGCATCGGGGCTCAACTCACCAGTGATGATGGTTATTGCAAGATCATGGAACTCGTTCCCGGTGGTCCTGCAGCCCGCAGCAAAAAGCTCAAACCGAACGATCGCATCGTAGCTGTCGCCCAAGGTAACGGCGAGGCTATGGATGTGATCGATATGCCGCTCAATAAGATAGTGGAAAAGATCCGCGGCACCAAAGGCACCGAAGTCAGGCTTACCGTCATTCCGGCTGATGCAGCGGACTCCTCCGTCCGTAACGTCGTCAGCCTGATCCGCGAGGAGATCAAACTGGAAGACCAGGAAGCCAAAGCCCAGATCATCGAGTTCCCGGATGGCAAAGGGAAAACCAACCGCCTGGGCGTCATCGATCTGCCTTCATTTTATGCGGATTTCAACCTCGACGACAAGAAACCTGACGGGGAACGAAAGAGCACGACCCGCGATGTCAGCCGACTGCTCACCAAACTGAAAGAGGAAAACATCAGCGGTCTTATCTTGGATCTGCGTCGTAATGGTGGCGGCTCTTTGGAAGAAGCCATCAAACTTACTGGCCTCTTCATCCGCCAAGGACCTGTTGTGCAAGTCAAAGATCCTTCCGGCGAAGTGACTGTGGATAAGGATAACGATCCCAAGGTGGAATACGATGGTCCAATGATTGTTCTTACCAGCCGTTTCAGTGCCTCCGCTTCTGAAATTCTGGCGGGTGCATTGCAGGACTATGGCCGCTCGTTGATCGTGGGCGATTCCTCCACTCACGGCAAAGGCACCGTGCAAACCTTGATGGAACTCTCACGCTTCCTGCGGACCCCTGAGTTCAATCCGGGCGCAGTCAAAGTTACCATCCGTAAATTCTATCGCCCAAGCGGTGCTTCCACCCAACGTCGTGGCGTCGTGCCGGACATCGTCCTGCCTTCCGTGAATAATCACGCTGAAGTCGGTGAAGGTGCTTTGGAGAACGCCTTGCCTTGGGATACCATTGAGGCCGCTGAATTCCGTCCCGTCAACCGCGTGGCTCCTTACTTGGAGGATTTGAAGCAGAAATCCACCAGCCGCATTGAAGCCAGCAAAGATTACGCTTACGTGAAGGAAGATATCGAACGCTTCGACAAGATCCGTGCGGACAAGACCGTCTCCATGAACGAAGCACAGCGTGTGAAAGAAAAAGAGGATCTCAAGAAGGTCGAGACCGCTCGCAAACAGGAGCGCAAAGATCGCAAGACACCGCTGCCTACTACTTATAAGATTTCACTCAAGCAAGCCACCCAACCCGGCCTGCCTGCTCCCTTCGATCCGGCCAAAGCTAAGGAAGAAAAACCTGAACGCGCCAAGCTGGATGATGAAAAGGCTGACGAAGAAGAAGCTGTCGAGATTCCCGATGTAGCCCTGCTTGAAGCTGAAAACATTCTTCTGGATTTCGTGAAACTGATCAATGCCCGCACGGCTTTGGCCAATAACGAACCGGAAAAACCAGCTGTTCAGACCAAGTAACAGTCCATTCAACGGATCAACAAAAACCCCGGCACCAACGTGTCGGGGTTCTGCTTTTACGGGGATGTTAGACGGATCGAACCAATCTCAATTCCGTATCCGCAGCAAACAACCAGTCAGATACGGCAGCAACTGCTTCTTGCGCGACACCACATCCTTCAACTCATAGATGCCAGGCTGCACTTCAGGATAGTCAATGGTGTCCTTGAAGCCCTTATCACTCGCCACCATCAGCAATGAGGTTTGGCAGACAACATCCGTGACTAACAGTGCTGCAAAGAGGTACCCGTTTTTAAGCCGGTAACTATCCAGAGCCGCCACCACTGCATCCTTGCGTTTCCAGAACTGGTCGAAACCGATCTCCTCGATTTGCGCCACCGAAAACTTCTGTCCGTTCTCCACATACTCTTTGCAATCCGTGGTGATAGCCTGATCCGGAGTCCGCGAGATAAGCACCGAGCCTGAAGCGAACAGCTTTTCGGTGAATTCAGCAGCATTCACTCCGGCGATGACTTCCAGTTCCGCCAAGATCTGGGCATCCCGCTCCGTCGTCGTCGGTGAGGTTAGATTCAGCGTGTCCGACACCAAGCCCGCCAACAATAACCCGGCGACCTGCGTTGGCATCTCCACCTGATAGCGGAAGAAGCAATCAGCCACGATCGTACTCGTGGAACCCACTGGCTCATTGCGGAAAAGGATCGGCTGCTGTGTTGTGAACGTGCCGATACGATGATGATCCACCACTTCAATGATATCCACCTGATCTGCTCCCATCACCGCCTGAGAAAGCTCATTGTGATCCACGAGAATGAGCTGTCTCTCCACCTTCTTTAGGAAGTCAGATTTGGAGAGGATACCCACTACCTCATTTTCATCATTCACCACCGGGAATGCCAGGAAGCTCGACTCTGCCGCCAGCTTCTGGATGCCCAGCAACGGTTCATCTTCCCGGAACGTCAGGAAATGCTCGTGCGACATGTGCGTCACATTGATGGCCGCACGGCAAAGCATCGCCGTTGTCGCCGAATCATGCGGAGATACGATGATGCTCACTCCATTCTCCTTGGCCTTAGCCAAGATTTCCGGAGCCACTGGCAAACCGCCCGTGACAATCATCACCTTTACCTTCTCGCGGATCGCCAGTTCTTGCACATCCTGACGATCACCCACCACCACCAAGATTCGCTCCGGCTTATAATTGGGAAGACGTTGTGCAAAAGCCTCCAGGCTCATCGCACCGATCATCAGCACGAGATCCTCTTCCTTGTCCGCATCCTCCACATGGAGCATGCGACCATTGACCGTCCGGGCCAGATTGCGCAAAGAAGCCAGCACTCGTCGTGAATCAAAAACACGATTCGGTGCCGGGAAGAAAAATTTGCTCATTTTGAAGACGGACACCAAGCCTTTGCAGCTCCGATCTTCATTCAGGATAGGCAGCACACGGATGTTACGGTCATCCATCATCCCCAGTGCTTCCGCCACGGTCGTGCGTGAGGAAACGCTGACCACGTTGGATTGCATCACGTCACGGACCTTGGGTGAGACATCCGCCACGAACTTGGGTGCCGGCACACCGAAGGATTTCAGCACGAAATTGATGCGGTCATTCAGATCCCCGCATCGTGCCGGAACCACCTGTCGCATGCCCGTCCGCCGCTTGAACTCGGCGTATCCGATTGCCGAGCAGATGGCGTCCGTGTCCGGATTGCGATGCCCTATCACCAAAACTTCACTCATTGGAAAAATCCCTTCGGTTGCCCGGAAGGTAACTGGCGCCAGTATCCACCGCAAGTCATCCCCTGTCAAAAGTCGCTGGCAGTAACTATCCTTATGACTAGGAACACTCCATATGCTGAACCACTTGTGTTACCCATGTCCTGCCTGCGCCCTTCCCCTCTGAAAACTGAACACTGAAAAACTTAAAACTCCTTTTGTCATTTTAAGCTTCTGCCTTGAAGTTCTTGCACTCGCTCCTCGCCCTCTCTTTAATCCAACGCGTGCCTGCAAAGATCATAGCTGTGGCCAATCAGAAGGGCGGCGTCGGCAAGACCACGACGTCCGTCAATCTCTCCGCCTGCCTTGCCGCCAGTGGTAAGCGCGTATTGCTCGTAGATATCGACCCCCAAGCTAATGCCACTAGCGGCCTCGGCTTTGAAAAGATCGAAGGCGCCAGCCTCTATCGCCCCGTCCTTGGCGAAGGCACGTTGGAAGAAAAGATCCAGCAGACTGCTTTCGAGAATCTCGACCTGATCCCCAGCGAAGTGGATCTCTGTGGCGTGGATATCGAACTCGCCCGTATGGATGGTCACCTGCTGCGCCTTAAATCCATCGCCGAAGCCATCCGCGCCAGTGACCGCTATCAGGCCATCATCCTCGATTGCCCGCCTTCCTTGGGCATCATGACCCTGAACGCTTTCTCTGCAGCCGATTACCTGCTCGTGCCGCTCCAATGCGAATACTACGCGCTCGAGGGCATCTCGATGATCACTCGCCTGCACAACCAGTTGCGCGATGGCGGCATCAATCCTAACCTCGAACTGCTCGGCGTCGTCATGACCATGTTCGATGGTCGCACGAATCTTTCCAATCAAGTGGTCACAGAAGTGCGCCAGCATTTCGGTGACAAAGTTTTCGACACCGTCATACCTCGCGCCACCCGTCTGGCGGAAGCCCCCAGCTTCGGCAAGCCGATCATCCACTATGACAAATATAGTGCCGGTGCCGCCGCCTATGAGGTTTTGTCCGAGGAAGTCGCCAAACGGCTTGGCATTTAACCGCATTACATTTCGGCCTGAGTTTTCCACTTGGTATTGCGAATGTTTAGCAGATAGAATTCGTCTATTATTTACCAAATCCGATAACCGAACATGAAACACACCAATCCATTCCAATCTTGGACGCTCGGGCTGGCTTCATTGCTGACCTGCGCGACACTCGTTCAGGCAGCCGACTGGCCTCAATACCGCGGCCCCAGTGCTGATGGCATCTCCACCGAGAAGCTCGTGAGCAAGACGTGGCCTGCCAATGGTCCCAAGGTTTTGTGGAAGCGTCCTTTGACGGATGGTTTCAGTTCTTTCGCTGTCTCCGGCGGAAAAGCATTCACCATCGTCGGCAAGAATGAAGGTGGTGTGATTCAGGAAACCGTTGCCGCATTGGATGTGAACACTGGCAATGCGCTGTGGGCTGTCCCCATCGGCATCGCCAAGTATGGTCATGATGGCGGCAACGCTGGCACCGCTGATAACAAAGGCGGAGACGGCCCTCGCACCACCCCCACGGTGGACGGCAAAAACGTTTACGCTCTCTCTGCCGATCTTGTACTCGTCTGCTTCGATGCCGATAAAGGCACCAAGAAGTGGCAGCGCGACATCATGAAGGAGCATGCCGGTGTCAATATCACTTGGAAGAATGCAGCGTCTCCCGTGATCGATGGTGATTTGATCTTTGTAGCCGGTGGTGGCCCGGGACAAGCGCTCCTCGCCTTCAACAAGAACGACGGCAAAACCGTCTGGAAGACTCAGGACGACAAGATGACGCACTCGACTCCCGTCGTACGTGACATCCATGGTGTCCGCCAGGTGATTTTCTTCACCCAGAAGGGCTTGGTTTCCTGCGATGTTAAAAACGGTTCCGTGCTTTGGCGCTGGGATTATAAATTCAACGTCTCCACGGCCATTTCGCCCGTTGTTTCCGGAGACATCGTTTACGTGTCAGCCGGTTACGGCGTGGGTGCTGGTGCTTGCAAAGTCAGCAAGAACGGTTCCGCATTCAGCGCCGCTGAACTCTGGCGCAAGAACAACGAACTGCCGAACCATTGGAGTACGCCTGTTCTGAAGGACGGCTACCTCTACGGCATGTTCCAGTTCAAAGAATACGGCACCGGCCCGCTCAAGTGCGTGGAACTCGCCACTGGCAAAGAGATGTGGAGCAAGGCCGGTTTCGGCCCCGGTAACGTTCTGCTCGTTGATGGACATCTCTTGGTCTTGGGTGACGCTGGTCAACTCGTCCTCGTCGAAGCCTCTCCGAAAGCTTACACCGAAGTGGCGAATGCCAAAGTGATCTCTGGCAAATGCTGGAGCACCCCTGCTCTGGCAGACGGCAAAGTCTACCTGCGCAGCACCAAAGAAGGCGTCTGCGTAGACATCGGCAGTAAAGTCGCCTCCGCGAAGTAATCTGTTTTCATCAGCAATCAAAGGCGGACCGCAAGGTCCGCCTTTTTCATTTGGAGCGCGGGTTGTCCCAACCAGCAGGAAGCTGCTGAGCCAGCCTCTCCAACTCCCTCACCCCCTGCTCTGCCTCAAAAACTTCTCCGGCGACAAACCATACACCGTCTTAAACGCCCGCGAAAAATTATACGGATCCGAAAATCCTAATTCCTCCGCCACCTCCTTCACCAATCGATTTCCTTCCAGCAACTGATTCGCCGCATGATTCATCTTCAGCCGCATCAAATACTGATACGGACTGCAATAATGAAACCTCTGAAACAACCGGCATGCATACGCCTCATTCACATGCACCGAATCTGTCGCCTCAGTCAGCTTTCGAATCGCAAGAAAGTTCTCCTCCAGATGCCGCTTAAGTTTCTGGAATGTGTTCAACGCCCTCGTATCCGCATCACCCGAAGGCAAAGCCGATTCTGCCAGACGATAAAGCAACGCCTCCACCAAAGCCGCACAAACCTCATGTGCATGCTTGCGCCCGCCGATTCCGTTTCGTTGCAGCAGTTCAAACAATTCTAACACTTCCGGCACATCTGCCACCATGACTGGCCGCTTTTGTCCAAGCGCTCCCAGCTCGATCTGCTTCTTCGCCATCGTCCCCGCGAAATCGACATAATACTTCAGCATCGGCTGTGCCGTTGAGGTGGTGATGCGATGTTTGATCCCCGGTGCGTAATGAAAAGCCGTCCCCGGCTTAAGTTCAAACTCTCTCCCATCCAACCAAACCATCCCCTCTCCCTCCGCGACAAACTCCACACAGTGAAATCGGAAATCCTCCCGCTGCACTACATAATCCGGCAGACACCGTTCTCTCCCGCCACACACCGCCACCAGCTTCGCCGTCCTGCTCGGATTCAGGTCCAAGAAATACCGCTGGGCGTCTGTTACCTGATTGGAAACAAAATCTGGCTTCAACAGCTTCTGCCGTTTGCTCATGCAGAGCAAAATATCAGATTACCTTACACCAATGAAGTCAATTTGTGACATGCAGCAGTCAATAAGCGCCATTTCTGATTCCGCTATTCTCGACTAGCTTGTCGCCAATAATTTTGACGCACATGCAAACACGCACCCTTGGTAAAACCGGCCTGAACCTTCCCATCCTCAGCTTCGGTGCTTCTTCGCTCGGTCAGGAGTTCCGGAGCGTCTCCATGGATGAAGCGCTTAAATCCGTGCGCGTGGCCTTGGACTGCGGACTGAACTTCATCGACACATCTCCCTTCTACGGTCGCGGCATGAGCGAGGTGTTGCTCGGCGTCGCCTTGCGTGGCGTCCCTCGCGATAGCTACACCCTTTGCACCAAACTGGGTCGTTACGATCTCCAGCACTTCGATTTCAGTGCCAAACGCGTTGCTGAAAGCGTCGACGTCTCCCTCCATCGTCTCGGCACCGACCACCTTGACATCATCCTGTGCCATGACATCGAGTTCGTAGAGATGCAACAAATCGTCGATGAAACCATCCCCGCGCTCCGCAAGATCCAGCAACAAGGCAAGGTGAAGCACATCGGCTTCAGCGGCTATCCGCAAAAGATTTTCAAATTCATCTGCGATCAAACTGATGTGGATTGCGCTCTCAGCTACAATCAATACACCCTTCAAAACACCCGCTTCGCCGATGAATCCATTCCTTATCTGAAAGCTAAAGGCGTGGGTATCATGAACGCCGGTCCTTTTAGCGCTCGCTTGCTGACGAATGCACCGCTGCCCAAATGGCTCAAAGAACCCGAAGAAGTGAAAGCCGCCGCCCGAAAAGCTGCTGAGGTCTGCGCCCAGAAAGGCTCTGACATCGCCAAGCTCGCCTTGCAATTCTCTCTGGCCAATCCCGATATCACCACCACCGTCGCCGGCAGTGCCAACCCCGAGAACATCCGCAACTGGGCGAAGTGGGCTGCTGAACCCATTGACGAGGAATTGCTCGCCGAAGTATTGAAGATTTTTGCTCCCGTCAAAAATATCGGCCACACAGAAGGCTTGCTGAAAAACAACTAGCCGACGCAAAATCCCCTCATGCATCTGCGTTTCCTCCTTGTCCTGGCGCTCGCCGTTTTTACCGGCAATTCGCTTTGTGCCGCTGCGCCTGTTCCCTTGTTCGATGGCAAGACCTTCAACGGCTGGGAAGGCGAAACGAACAAGGTCTGGCGTGTGCAGGATGGCACCATCGTGGGTGGTACACTGAATGGCAACCCGCAGAACGAGTTCTTAACCACGAAGAAAACTTACCGCAATTTCAACCTCACGCTGGAATACAAGTTGGTCGGCACCGAAGGTTTCGTGAATGGCGGCGTCCAGTTCCGCAGCAAACGTATCCCTGCTCCACCGAATGAGATGTCCGGTTACCAAGCCGACATCGGTGCCACCCATACCGGCTCTCTCTACGATGAGTCTCGCCGCAAAAAGATGCTCTATGTGGCGGATAAAGAGCTGATTTTAAAACTGGAAAAGACTAACGATTGGAACACCTATCAGATCATCGCCGAAGGCCAACGTGTCCGCATACTGCTCAATGGGCGACAAACCGCAGATTACACCGAACGCGAGTCCGGCATCGAGCAAGATGGCGTCATTGCCCTGCAAATCCACGGTAACTGCAAAGCGGAGATTGCCTTCCGTAATATCAACATTGAAACCCTCCCCGACGCGCTTGTTCCGTCCGAGCCCGAAATTCTTGGCCGTTTTGGTGAAGGTCAGCCCGGCGCACCAATGCCCGGGTGGACCAATGGCAAGTTCGAACTCGGCACCAACGAAACCATCGTTTTCATCGGACAGGAAAATTTCGTCCGAGAGCAGAAAGCTGCCGAGTTGGAATCCCTGCTCGCTGCTGGTTTCAACACCAAGGCTCCTCGCTTTCGTTTCATGTCTTGGGAGGGCGACACCGTTTACGAACAGTGGCGTGACCTAAACTTCGGCTCATGGGCCGCCCAACTCAATGCCGCCGGAGCCACCACCGTGATTGTGCAGTATGGGCAGATGGAATCACTCGATGGCACCAATCGCCTGACCGAATTCACCATCGCCTACCACCGCCTGCTCGACCAGTTCAACGCGCGTACCAAGCGCCTTGTCCTCGTCTCGCCCATGCCATTCGAGAAGCCCCTTGCTTCGCATGCACCTGATATCTCTCTGCGTAATGCTGACGTGAATGCATACGCCGCCGCCATCCAAGCCATCGCCAAGCAACGCGGCGCAGTTTATGTAGATCTCAACACTGCTCTATCTAAGCGTCCTAATAAAGCTGAGCGCCTGACTGAGGACGGCATTCATCTCACTCCCGACGGTCTGAGAATTGTCGCACAAGTGATGGCGGCGGAACTCGGCTCCTTGACCGGACGGCAAAGCGTTCCACCAAGCCTGCGCGAAGCCATCATCGAGAAGAACCAGCTTTGGTTCGATGTCTGGCGTCCAGCCAACTGGTCCTTTGTATATGGCGATCGCGTTTCGCAGATGTTCGGCAAAGCGGGCGGCAACTCGCCTTCTCTGCGCGAAACCTTTGAGCGCTATCGCCCACTCATCGCCAATGCTGACAGCCGTATACACGCTTTAGCTCGTGGCGAAAAAGCTCCTCCTCTAGTTGTTCCCAAACCTGCTGCACCTGCTGAGATCCCCGTCCTCTCCGCTGACGCACAGAAAGCCACATTCACGGTGGCTGATGGTTATGAGGTGAATTTGTTCGCTTCCGAAATTGAAGGCATTGCCAAGCCCACACAGTTCACCTGGGATGAACGTGGTCGCCTCTACGTCGCTTGCTCACCGACGTACCCGCAAACGTATGCCGCTGCCAAGCCCGCTGACTACATCGTCGTGTTGGAGGACACCGATGGCGATGGCAAGGCCGACAAGTCATGGCGCTTCGCTGAAGGCCTTACGATGATTCAAGGTTTGGAAACTGGCCCCGGTGGCCTCTACGTCTGCGACTTTGATCAAATCCTTTTCCTGAAGGATACCAATAACGACGGCAAAGCCGATGAGCGTAAAGTGCTCTTCTCTGGCTTCGGCATTGGGGATACACATCAGCTGGTGAACTCCATTAGTCACGGTCCCGATGGCACGCTCTGGTTCACGCAAGGTTTGCACGCCTTCTCACGCGTAGAGACGCCGTGGGGCCTCACCAAGCTCGATAAAGCCGGTGTTTGGCGCTTCCATCCGAAACGTCTGCAACTGCAAGGCTTCTTCAACGGCGGCAAAGCCGGTCACAACTGCTGGGGTGTTGCCTTTGATGATTTCAATCAGCTCTTCCACAAAACCGGCGATCGTCCGGTTGGCTACTGGTCCGTGCCTGGTCTTACAAAGAATGCAGCGCCGGACGAGTATCATGGTGTGGGTAATCTTTTTGATACATCACCCAAGACGACCTCGCTCGACATCATCGGCACGAAGGCATTGCCGGAAGACATCCAAGGCTGCGCAGTCATCGGCGGCTACTTTGGTAGCGTCGTGGAATTGCATCGCTTTGAGGACAGTGGCTCGGGATTTAAAACCACTCAGTTGCCCAAGCTGATGAAGTCATCGGACACTTCATTCCGCCCTGTTGATGTGAGTGTTGGTCCAGATGGCGCCATCTATCTTGCAGATTGGTTCAATCCTGTTATCGGCCATTATCAAGCCAGCTATGCTGATCCTCGTCGTGATAAAACGCATGGCCGTATCTGGCGCATCACTGCTAAGGGACGCCCGACAGTGAAACAACCAAACCTCGCCGCGATGAAGGCTGAGGAACTCGTGGCGCAACTCGCTTCTCCCGAACGCTGGACTCGTTATCAAGCCAAGCGATTGCTCTTCTACACACCCACCGCTGAAACACTTCGCGCAGTTGATAACTGGGTTGCCAAACTTACTCCTGCTACTCCCGGTTATGAACGTTTGCTGCTCGAAGCCATCGGCATCTACGAGGCTCATGAAACGACGCAACGCGAACTGCTCGGTAAACTTCTCGCCGCCAAAGACCCGCGCGTGCGCGCCTATGGCACACGCGTGATTGGCAATTGGGCCACGAAATTACCCAATGCTGAAGCTCTGTTGAACGACCGCATCCGTGACGAAAATGCACGTGTTCGCCTAGAAGCAGTTGTTGCCGCCAGCTACGTCACCAATGCCGCAGCCGCAGAGATCATCACCAAGGCTCTCGATACACCACGCGATCGCTTCTTGGATTACGCCTTGGCCCAAAGCGCTCGCTCGCTCAAACCCGTTTGGGAACCTGCTCTTGCCGCCAATCAGCTCAAACTGGATGCGCCGCATCGTGAGTATCTATTAAAACTCTCCACTGCTGTTGCTGCGCCTTCGCCGGGTCGCATCATTTATGAGATGGCCTGCCTGCCCTGCCATCAACCGGATGGCAAAGGTTTGGCCGGTGTCTATCCATCCCTTGTCAGCAGCGATTGGCTGAAGGGCGATACATCCCGACTTATCAAAGTGGTGCTGCACGGCCTCGAAGGACCGATCACGCTGAATGGCCAGCCGTTCGTGATGCAGAATCCGATCCCTATGCCTTCCATGGCCGGCCTCGAAGATCAGCAGATTGCAGACGTATTGACCTACATCCGTACGGAGTTCAATCAATCGCAGCAGGCAGTCACTGCTGCTGAAGTCAAAGCCGTTCGCGCTGCCACCACAGGTCGTGAAACACCTTGGAAGGCGGAAGAGCTCAAATAACTTAGCCGAATTTCCGGATACCATGAAAGCCATCCAACTCGAGAAGCCTCTTTCCTTCCGTCACATCGAAATCCCTGAAGCGCCTCAGCCCGCTGCGGGTGAAGTGCTCGTGCGCATTCATCGCGTAGGCATTTGTGGCACCGATCTATCCGGTTACCTCGGCAAGATGCCTTTCTTCAGCTACCCGCGCATTCCCGGTCATGAACTAGGCGTGGAAGTCATCGCGATCGGCGATGGAGTCACGAATGTTAAAATTGGTGATCGCTGTTCCGTGGAGCCGTATATCAATTGCGGCCAATGCTATTCCTGCCGCCGTGGCCATACGAATTGCTGCGAGAGCAACAAGACGTTGGGCGTGATGTGCGACGGCGGCCTGACTGAGCGCATGATTCTTCCCGCACGAAAGCTCCATGTCTCGCGTAAGCTCACTTTCGATCAATTGGCATTGGTAGAGACACTCGCCATCGGCTGCCATGCAGTGAATCGTGGTAATCCCAAGGCGGGCGAGCACGTTCTGGTCATCGGTGCTGGCCCGATTGGTTTGAGTGCCATCGAATTCGCCAAGCTCTCCGGTGCCAAGACCATAGTCATGGACATGAACGAGCAACGCCTCGCTTTTGTCCGCGAGAAGATGGGCGTGCCGGATACGATTCTGACCAAGAATGATGGTGAAGAATTGAAACGCCTTGCTGAACTTACCAATGGACAACTTGCGGATGTGGTGGTCGATGCCACAGGCAGCAATAATTCCATGGCTCATGCGCTGAACTACTGCGCTTTCCTTGGCCGACTTGTTTACGTGGGCATTACGCAGCAGGAAATATCTTTCCTCCATGCACCTGCCCTGCATCGCCGCGAACTGACCATTCTCGCGAGCCGCAATGCACTGCCGGGTGATTTCACTCGTATCATCAAGTTGATTGAAGATGGCCAGATCAATACGAACACTTGGATCACACACAACTCATCCTTCGAAGGCATGATTGATGCATTCCCAAGCTGGGTGAAACCTGAAACAGGTGTGATCAAAGCTATTGTCGCCGTATAACACTCACGTCTATGCGTTTGGATAGCCATCAGCATTTTTGGAACTACAGCAGCGAGCAGTATCCATGGATCCAGCCGTCGTGGCCAATTAAGCGCACATTCTTACCAAACGATTTGGCACCACTGCTTGCGCAAGCCAACCTCGATGGCTGTATCGCCGTGCAAGCACGTCAGACGCTGGAAGAATCTCGTTGGTTGCTGGAGCTCGCTGACCAGTCTCCCGTCATCAAAGGTGTCGTTGGCTGGGTGGATCTGCGTTCAGACAAAGTTGAGGAACAGCTCGCACAATTTGCCAAGCATCCGAAATTCGTTGGAGTCCGTCATGTCGTACAGGATGAACCGGATGATGATTTCATGCTGCGACCGGAATTTCTTCGCGGCCTCAGCAAGTTAAAGCAGTTCAACTTGCGCTACGATATCCTCATCTATCCGAAACAATTGCCTGCGGCTATCAAGCTGACTCAACAATTCCCCGAGCAACCTTTCGTGCTGGATCACATCGCCAAGCCGCACATCAAGGACGGCAGCCTGTCACCATGGCGTGAACAGATACAGGAACTGGCGAAAGCACCGAACTTGATGTGCAAAGTCTCCGGCATGATCACGGAAGCCAAGTGGCAAGGCTGGCGCTATGACCACTTTGTTCCCTATATGGACGTGGTGGCAGAAGCTTTCGGAACAAATCGCTTGATGTATGGTTCCGATTGGCCGGTCTGCTTGCTTGCGGGTTCTTATCCGCAAGTTTACAGCATGGCGCAGAAGTATTTCTCCCGGGAAAGCGAAGCCAATCAAGCCAGGGTGTTCGGAGGCAATGCGGCAAAATTCTATCTGACGCGATGACAACCGTATCGCAATCAAAACGGATTGCGGTACGCCTGGACTTGGCTCAAGCCAACTTAGCCAGCATTGGCACCTTGGTCACAGGCAGCATCATCGCCATCTGGTTAGCCAAGGATCAGGCGGATTACATTCCGTTCCGCTGGTTTCACATCTTGTTCTTCGCGGTGGGAATTCCCGTCTTGGTATTGATCCATGAAGCCGTTCACGCTCTGGCTGGAATGTTCTTTGGCAAACTCAAGCTTGAGTCCTTTAAGTTCGGCGTCTTCTGGCACTGCCTGATGCCCTACTGCCACTGCCTTGAACCCGTCTCGGTGCGGACTTATCGGCGGGTGCTCATCATGCCATTGCTGCTCACCGTGCCTTTGTTCGTTTGGTTTCTCTCCCATCATCCGGCTGTTTGGTCCGCGATACTGACAGCCTTTTCATTGTCCGGTTGCATGGGTGATCTCCTGATCTTCCATAAGCTTAACGGTATGAAACAGGACAGCCTCGTGCTGGATAGCCCAGACGAAGCCGGTTGCGATGTGATCGTAAGCGATAAAGCGCAGGCCGCTTAGTCGGCCTTGCTATCGGCAGGCGGTGCGGGAGGAGCGACAGGCCGGCTCACCTTGGCCAAGCGTTCGCGCAACATGTCAGCACGCAACACATCGCGCTCTTCCGCACCTAACTTCTCAGTGGATGGCTTATCCGTCACCAAGCTCTGCAAATGCCCCGGCTGCGTCATGATGAAAAGCTCATCGACCAGCGGACGTTCCAGATTCGGAAAGAGCTGCAGATCCACACCCAGATGCATGAGCGAGAGAAGATTCATAGTCTCTTTCGAGGAGATACTGTGAGAGTTCGCCAGCACGCCGTAGGCGCGACCGATCTGGTTCAGCACCACCTTGGGTTTGTCTTCCATCAACTTCGTGCGGGCGTTCTCCTCATGCTCGATGATCTGGAAAAGCACCTTCGTCAGACGCTCCACGATCTCCGGCTCGGATTGTCCCAACGTCATCTGATTCGACACTTGGAACACGTTACCATCAGCACTCGTGCCTTCACCGTGCAGACCGCGAACCGCCAAGCCCAACTTGCTGACCGCCTGGATGATCTGATTGATCTGATCCGCGAGCACGAGGCCCGGCAGATGCAACATGGCACTTACGCGAATGCCCGTGCCGAGATTCGTCGGGCAGGCCGTAAGGTAACCAAGCTTCGGCGTGAAAGCATAATCCAGCTTCGTCTCCAAGAATGAATCCGCACGATCAATATCCTCCCACGCTTCTTTGATCTGGAATCCGGGGCGCAACGCCTGCATGCGCATGTGATCCTCTTCATTGATCATCACACACACGGACTCTTCCTTATTCACCACCAGACCGCTGCCCGCATTCTTGGCCGCATGTTCACGGCTGATGAGATGCCGCTCCATGAGGATCTGCTTGTCCAGCGAACTGAGCTGATCCATGGAAGCCGCATAATGTTTCTTCATCTGCGGCAGGCTTTCGACTGCCGGCTGAATGGTCTCCAATGCCTTCACACGTTCAGGCTTCTTGGCCCAACCGGGAAATGCGAGACCACGAACATTACGAGCCAGTCGCACACGGCTCGATACAACGATCTTGTCGTTCGGCCCCTTGCGCTTGCTTGCTTCGGTGAGCGGCAGGAGAAACTGGTGGATGCTGTCTTGGCTCATACGGACTCCAATTGCTCCAGACGTTTCTTGGTTTCTTTGATCTCGTCACGCAACTGCGCTGCGCGCTCGAAGTCTTCCTCGGTGATAGCCTTATCAAGTTCCTTCTGCATCTTCTTCAGCTTCTCGGAGACATCGCGTGTCTGGGCGATCGCCTTCGGAACCTTGCCCTTATGCTGCACGCCCTTGTGCATGGACTTGAGCATGCTATCGAGCCCTTCAGCAAAGGTCTGGTAACAATCTGCACAACCGAAACGGCCGTTCTTCTTGAAGTCAGCTTGCGTGAAGCCGCATTGCGGGCACTTGATGTCCGCACCGCCGCCCGCCTGCTCCAGTTCTTGAGCGCTGCCCAAGCCAAGAAGAAGGTCGGCCAGCGAGAAGGTGCTCGGGTCACTGACACCCTTTTCCTTCGAGCAGGCTTCGCACAAGTCCACCTTCTGCATCTTGTCCCCTACGATCTGGGTCAGATGCACGGTCGCTTCGTTTTGCTTACAGATGTTACAGAGCATATTCGGCTACTTCTTGAATATGGGCTCACCTGACACTTTCGTCAAAGCATGGTAGCGCTCCACCAATTGCTTTGTGACAGGTCCCGGTGTGCCTTCGCCGATCACGCGTCCATCCACCTTCACCACCGGGATGAGTTCCGCGCCAGTGCCCGTGAGGAAGACCTCGTCAGCGTTGAATACATCATACCGCGTCAGGTTCGGCTCAGACACGGTCAGGCCCATTTCCTTCGCCAATTCCATCACCACGCCACGCGTGATGCCGTAGAGCGCGCCAGCGGACAGCGGCGGCGTCAGCAGATTGTTCCCCTTCACGAGGAAGATATTATCGCCTGTACACTCTGCCACATATCCCTCAGCATTCAACATGATGGCCTCTTCCACGCCGCCATTGTTGGCTTCGATCTTGGCCAGGATGTTGTTCAGATAGTTCAAGGACTTGATCGCCGGGTTCACCGCGCTGTGCAGATTACGCGTCGTGGGCACCGTGATGATGTCCAAGCCCTTCTGATAAAACTCCGGCGGGTAAAGCTGGATCTTATCCGCGATGATGATAATGACCGGCTTCTTGCAACGCTTCGGGTTCAGCCCCAAACCGCCCGGACCACGAGTCACCACGAGGCGGATGTAACCATCACGCAACTTATTCGCGCGGCAGGTATCCACGACGGCCTTCATCATCTCGGCGTGAGAGATGGGGATGTCCAGCAAGATGGCCTTGGCCGAATAATACAGACGGTCAATGTGTTCCTTCAGCTTGAATACGCGGCCATGATAGGCACGGATGCCCTCGAAAATGCCATCGCCATAGAGCAGGCCGTGATCAAACACGGACACAGTCGCGTTCTTCTCGCTGTAGTACTTGCCGTCGATATATATTTTCATGTCAAAAACGAACTGACGTTAAGGGAAATTTTCATGGATGCGCAACAGGAATTGGAAGAAAGAAAACCCTCCCTCTCCGTTGCCAATCTCCTATTGGACAACGATTTGACCATCTACCAACCGCACCACACGCTCCGCTCGTTCGGCTACTTTGTCATCATGAGTGGCGATGACCATCGTGGTGCCCTGCTCTTTTTGCAATTCACGGAGCAAATCCATGATCTCGCCGCCGGTCTTAGAATCCAGATTGCCCGTAGGTTCATCCGCCAACAGAAGCGTGGGTTGATTCATCAAAGCCCGCGCAATCGCCACCCGCTGCTGTTCGCCACCGGAAAGCTCCGTAGGTCGATGATCCAAAC
This sequence comes from Verrucomicrobiia bacterium, assembly GCA_036405135.1. Lineage (NCBI taxonomy): Bacteria > Pseudomonadati > Verrucomicrobiota > Verrucomicrobiia > Verrucomicrobiia bacterium. Next base: position 29,579 of record DASWYF010000040.1, read on the forward strand.
GATGCGCCAACCCCACTCGTGTCAACACGGCCCGACCACGCTTCTCTGCTTCATCGGCTGACATGCGCATGAGCCGCCCCGGCACGCAAACATTCTCCAACGCATCCAGCTCCGGGAGCAAATGGTAAGATTGAAAAATGAATCCCATCCGCTTACCCCGCAAATTCGCCAGCGAACTGCCGGACATCTTCGTCAGTTCTAGATTTTCAAAGTGGATGTCACCTGCATCAGCCTGGTCCAGCCCGCCCAGCAAATGCAAGAGCGTGCTCTTACCGGCGCCGGAAGCACCTTGCAGCGCCACGAACTCGCCACGTTGAACTGTCAGCGAGACGCCTTTCAACACCTCGATCTGCCGTTTGCCGATCTGATAGCTCTTCCGCACATTTACGGCGGAGAGCAACTGCTGTGGCGTGGCGTTACTCATGGCGCAAGGCCTCCACAGGTTTCATTCTTGCCGCGATGTATGCCGGAATAACCCCCGCCCCTAGAGAGATCAACAAGGAACCAAAACCGATGATCACCAAGTCACTCGGGATGATAAGCACGGGCAAGTTGTAGAGTTGATAGATACCGGCATCTAACAAGTTTGAACCCGTGATCTTGTTCATCAGCCCCAAGAATTCATTCCGCCAATGCAGAGCCGTGAATCCGAGTGCAAATCCGGTCCCCACACCGAGCGCACCCACAAAAGTGCTCTGAATCAGAAACAGGCTCATGATCTGGCTTCTGGAAGCACCCAAAGCTTTTAAGATGCCGATCTCATGAGTCTTCTGCACCACAAAGGTGATGAGTGAACACGTGATGCAGAACGATGCGACGATCACGATGAAGAACAGCAAGAAGCGGATCATGTTCTTCTCTACGACTAACGCAGAAAAAAGCGTCTCGTTCTCCTCCATCCATGTCACCACGCCATAGTTGGAACCCAATTCAGCCATCAATTCATCCTGGGCAGCACGTGCATCGAGTGGATCTTTCAACTTGATCATCAGGCCATGGATGCTGTCCTTCAGTGCATACAGGTCCTGAGCATTCTCCAAAGACGAGACGATGAATTGTGAGTTGAAGTCTGCAAAACCCACATCGAAAATCCCTTTGATCTCATAGTCTTCCGGCAGGGGCAGCTCATCGCCTTCCTTCCTCTTTTCAAATGCATCCTGCAAAACCACCGGCGAGTAGACCGCCAGCCTGTCACCTACATCCAATTGCAAGGTGCGCGCGAGATCGATGCCGATCACCAGTCCGTACCCGCTAAAATCATAGCTTCCACGCACGATGCTGTTGGAAAGCACGCTGACTGAAGTCTCCATCTGCGGATCGATGCCCCGCAGATAAGGCGCATCAATGGCCTGCTTGCCGCTTTGTCGTTCCGTCCGGATCATCACCTTGCCCATCACAAAAGGCGCGACCCCGGCGATGTGCGGATTCTTCTCCACCTTGCTCCGCACCAGCGCCCAATCTTCCATCGTGTCCTCATATTTGAACACCTTGAGATGCGCACTGAAGCCGATGATCTTCTCGTGCCACTCCTTGTCGAACCCGCTCATCACACTGATGACGATGATGAGGATGGCCACACCGAGCGTGATGCCTATCGTCGAAAGCAGCGTGATCGCCGACACATACGTCCGCTTGGGACGCAGGTAGCGCAACGCCAGCATTAACTCAAAGGGCAGTCGTGACACGCGGGCAACCTAGTAGCCAGTTGCAAAAAAGCAAAAAGAAATCCGCAAACCATCCAATCATTCTGGATCACCAAAAGCTCCCAAGAATAACGGCTCTTTGGTGGAAAGCTCTCGACTTCGCTGATGAGGCACATACTCGTGCGCCAGCACCTGATCACTCTTTGACCACGCTGCGCCCCCTTTCAGCAAAAGTGAACCAGCCTTCAATCGATAATTCTCCCGTGTGAGATTTGCAAAGCCCGGATTATTTCCGGTCATGCAAGTTTCCTGGCCGCTCAGGTCGCCCTTCAGCAACCCACGCGCAGGAACCCACCCTGTCTTGAACCAGCAATTTTGCAACTTCGCAGTCCCCCTACCATCCAAAATCGCCAGGTTATTTCCGCTACCGGCCACATACACGATGTTGTTGCGGCAATCGACTGTCTCTTCGCCTGAGGAAAGACGGAATAGCATCGTGGGACTTGTGCGACTGGAAACCACGGTGTTGTTGTAGAAGCGGAGCGTGCCTTGCCGATACCATGCCGTCTTCCCGCTATCTCCACCATAATGAACGATCTGGCTGTTTCCATCCCCTTCGCGCTCGATCAAAATGTTTCCATACACCCACGTTTCACGATATGCCGGATCATTGCGCAGAATTTCGCTATCTGAAGCATCCACGAGATCCAATTGGCGATTGCCACCCTCCAGCCAGTTGTGCCTTACGACCAATCCAGCCGACCGGTCTTTCAGATTGTTCCCCAAGCAACCCGCCCGTAACGGACCAAATCGATTGAATTGAAATGTCAGACCTTGCGCCGCTGTGTAACTGTTGTGCTCATAGATGCTGCCTTCGATACCGTTGTAGTAGATGTAGCTTTTCTCGAGCACGATATTCTTGCACTGATGACTGGTGAAGAACCCATTGCCGCTATCATGCATGGTGCAGTTGCGGATGGTGATGTATTCGCCCTTCTCAATGAAAATGGGCGAAGCCTTCTTCTCGTAAACGGCTTTACCTTCCCTTCCGGTGAATTCATAGGGTGGACGGGCGCTGCGTATCTCTAGATTCTCAACCACGATATATTGCGGCGTGGTGTCTTTAGGTATGTTCGCTCCACCGATCTTGATGACCGATCTGCCTTCACTCCAGAAATTCAGATCCTTGCGCGTCGTGGCATTCCGACCATCAATGATCGGCAACTTGCCATATTCATTCGGCACTCCTTGCACCGTGATTGGCTTGTCTTTCTCCCCCTGACGGCAGATCACCCACTTGTTCCGATACGGCTCTGGACGCCAGTAAATCTTCACCATATCACCGGGCATCAAGGATTCCCACGGCACCGCATCTGGATCGGCCAAGGTTTTGCCGGGACCCACTTCATAGACGGCGGCTTTGACCGCATTGAAACCGAACAGATGAATCGTAAAAACGAACAACACTGCCCACGATGATGTCTTGGGACTCACACTCGAAATGTGCGCCACGCGACATCGAATGCCAAGTGCAACCTGCCAGCAGATCAACCGGACGCATCCTGACACTATCCCCATGTACTGCCGGAATCCTGCCGGCAGTTTCAGTCGCCGCTGCGGCTCTTGCCCGTCTCCCTCTTGATGACAATGTCAGGGTGCGCCCCGGCTAGCCGGTTTCACCCCGGACCAATCAACGTCCGAAAGTGACCCCGGCTACCACGGGCTCACCATTTCTTCATTCACTCTTCTTAATTCTTCATTCCCCGAAGTCGCCTTCCCGCCCGATCCGATCAATGTGACACTCCCCGATAGCATCCTGTCCTGCGGCACTGTAGCCACCAGTCCACACCAATCAGATCGAAACCCTCGCCAGCCACTTCACGTTAACCTATCAAAACGAACAAAGACTCACATTTCCCTCTCCTCCATTCGGAATGGAGGAGAGGGTCAGGGAGAGGAGGCGCTTAACACCTCTTTTCCCATCTGTGTTTATCTGTGTCCATCTGTGGTTAAACAGAGAACCTATGTCAAAGAGCAATGAAACCACCCGACCCCTGTGCCATACCGACTTCTCCCCCTCTACGATTGAGAGTTCAAATTCAGCGAGCGCTTGAAACCCGGCTGGTTCCGCAGTGAGTACGATAGTCAGACTAAACTTCAGTCCGACTTCAGGATTCCCCGGTCCCATTCTCGACCGGCGTCCCTTTCCCCCTCCAGCTTACGAGCCCCAATCCACACGCCCGATACACCCACAGATCCTGAAACATGGTAGGGCGAGGCTCCCGACGAGCCCTGACTATTTCACACAACTGCCCCACCGAACTTCAGAGCAGAGACTTCGAAGCTAAAAGCGCTTTTCGCACTTCCCACTTCTCACCTCGCCCCTTTCCTGACGGTTCCATAAGGAATTGCCAAAACGATTCCATCGAACCATTCAGCGGGGATTTTTGGCTCTTTCCTTGTTCCCAATTCAAAACTTAAAACTGAGAACTTAAAATTACCTCAAGCCCTTCCTTTACCAACAACGAGTTGTCAGCAATCCCACTATCCACCACCCCAACCACTCAAACCACCGAAATCTATTATCCCACAGCGACATTTCTCCCAACCCGTTCAATAAGAGGAAAATCCAATCAAACATTTCCCTCTTTTCCCCGTTTTTACCCGGCCAGCAATTCTCCGGTTTTAAACTAAGTTAAAACTTTGCACCGTTCGCGCTGAAAGCTGAACACTGAAAACTGGGCACTTATTCTCTTTATCAACCACCGATCAGATAAGAAGGCGACACATCATCACTGCCCAGACCAAACCGAGGAAATGCCTTTAGCGAGAACGTGACCGCGATCGTATAATCATCCTCCTGCCCGAAGCGGCCTTGGCGCACCCGGAACGTGAGCGCCGTCGTCCAGCTCCGCATATCGCGATACAGCGTGTAATATTGCTCTTCGAGCTGGCCATCACGCGCCTCGAAATGATGCGAGATACGCGCCGCCCAGTTCTCGTTCAAACGATAGTAGAGCACGCTGCTCAGCAGATTGTGACCACTGTTCGGCCCGAACAAAACCGGATCATCACGCAAGTAGCGGTGCCCCAAGCTCAAACTCCAGCGGCTGCCGGGCTTGAACGTCGCCGTGTGATACGCCTGCCGGAACCAGCCGTTATCCAGCGAGTAGCGCAATTCAGAATTTAACACCAGCCAGTTGCGCGGCTTGAGATCCAAGTCAGAAAACAGATCGGCAAACGTCCCCTGCCCGTTGCGCGGATTCAAACGCCAGTCGGTATACAGCGCCCAGTTCACGAGATTCTCCAATTGTCCTTCGCGCTTGGTCTGCAGTTTGTTCCGCCAGCCAAAGCGGAAAACATTTTGCGCATCGATTGAATCCACAGAATTGAAATCCGGGAAATCGATCGGCGTCAGTTCAAAGCTCGGTTGCAGATAGTCGAACTGCGGAAGCTCACGCGGTTCGGCATTAGGCGTGGGCACGTACACATAGTTGATCGATGGCTCCATGATGTGACGCAAACCATCCACTTGGAAAAACTTGTTCTGCGATTCCTTCCACAAGCGGGAAACTTTGAAGGACACCTCCGCCCCCGTATTGAACACGCCACGGTTCTCCTCTTCCAAAGTAGAACCAAAACCATCCGTCTCGCTATAGTGGGTGAAGCGACCGCCCGCACGAGGCGTGAAATTCAACCAGCCGAAATAAGTCTGCGGCAGGGTGATTTGGTGATACGTGTCCGCGCGGGAGGCCTGGAACTCGTTGAAGAGATTATGTCCGAACTGACGGCGGTAATATCCCGCCGTGCTCTCCGTCTCATAATACAAAGGCAGATCGCCAAGTTGCTGGCGCATTCCCGCCAGTTTGATCTCCGGCAGGCGCTCGACCGTATCAAAGAAATCATTCACCTGCGGCTGGGCATAAGCGCTGAGGCTGAAGTTACGCCAGAAGTAACCCGTCTCCAGGAACGTGATCGGCTGGATGTTCTTCTCGTATTCTTCCTCGAAGAAATCGCGGATCATGAACTCATCGCTCTGATAACGGACACTCGCCTGGGCAAAGAAATTGGTCCGCAGGTTGAGCTGATGATTGAAAGAGATGCGGTCGCGGAAATCGCTCAGCGGCTGGTTGATGGCATTGAGGCGGGCATCCTCGTCACGGGTCGCGTAATATTTGAATTCACCGATACCGAACTTGCCGAGGTTATACTTGAAATCAGGTCCGCCACCCACGCCGCGTTTCTGGCGATAATCGACGTGGACTGAACCATCCAGATTCGTGTTACCATACCAGTTGTAAGTCGTCAGCATGTACGGACCATAGAGACTGCGGTAACCCGGAGTGAGCACGATGTTGTTCGGATGCCGGTCCAGATGCCGTTTGTAGTACGGCCAGTAAAACACCGGCACGTCTCCGAGATAAACTGTCGCGCTTTTCGCCTCGATATATTTGCCCGGAACGATCGTGAGCGACTTGGCCTTGATCTTGTATCCCGGATCTTCGACGTCGTCTGTGGTCAGCGTTCCGTAGTAGGCCGTGTAAACTTCATTCGTGCCATCACCTGCGAGAGAGAATCCGCTCGCGTAAAACGGATTGTAACCTGTGCGAAATTCCTCCGCCTTCAACTGCTTGGTGAGGAAGTTGTATTCCAGCTTCTCACCACGCCACATGGCACCTTCATGCTCCAGCACCACTGCCCCCTCAGCCGTAGCCCACCCGGTTTTCTGATTGAGGGAAAGACGGTTGGCCGTGAGGATCGTAGGCCCACGTTTCACCCGTCCGCCCTTTTCGGTGGACGCGATGCCGTTGGCGAGATCATAGCTGAACTCGCCTTTGTCCGTCAGTGATTCAAATTCCCAATTAGTCGTGGCGGATTCAGCGGCATAGCCCACTTGGACCATGCCCAATGCCAAAACCGTCAAAACCAGCCACAGGAGCTTTCTCATTCAGGCCGGGAGGCTAAACAAAACTGCGGCCTGATGCCAAGGGCATTTACCGGGACAAAAAGACCTGCCTTTTGCCGGTTGACCGGAAATGTCGTGAAAGGCACTTTAAGTGTAGCCGGGATGGAGCGAGCAAAATATGAGAGCAGTCTCCCCATGCACTCGTAATACCTTTGGAAAGAGACAGGATATGTCCTTGGATAAAAACCGTCTTGATGAGTTGGATCAGTTCAAATCCACTCGCGACCTCTATCGGCTGAACGGACAACTTCAACGCTTCGCGGTTAAGACATTTTTCGGCCTGATGTTGGGCTTTTGGATTACAGACAACTTAGCTCCAGACTTGATCCCGGAAAAACTCGAGATTTTCAAAATCCAGATATTGGTCTGTTCGATGATCGGAATCGCAATCATAGGTATTGTACCCTGGTTACGAGATCCCTCAGGAACTTGGAAACGCGCAACATCTGAACCAGGCGATTATCAAGGAATCTGCAACCGCTGCGCTGCATTCATGCCTCTAGTTGCTTTAGGAGTGGTCGTCATAAGCATACTTCTTTGGCTGATGATGATGTATGGAGGTTTGATTTGAATGCGCGCAGCGTCAAAACTGTTAGTAAGATAACACCGCATCTCTCTCGCCCCTCGGAGGGGTGAAGGGTGCCCCCTTTTGCTCTTTTAGCTCTTCTTCTGCTCTGTCGTGACCCGTGCCTCAAGATGCTCCCCAATTGCATAAACCGCTGATGTAACATTGCCACCGCCCATATTTGCATTACCCTCCCGGCATGACCCATAGCGTGTTCCGTTTCGGCGGGCTGGTAGCACTTACGACCAGCACATTGCTCGGCATCAGTTCTTTCACTGCCTCCGCCCAGTTGGCAGAAAAAGATCAAAGGTATCAGGCACCCAAAACCCTGAACACGCTCCGCACCTTCATCGATGTGAAGTCCCGTGCCGACTGGCAGAAAGAATCAGCCGAGATCCGTACCCATATTCTCGTCAGCTGCGGACTCTATCCCCTGCCCCCGAAAACGCCGCTGAACGCCAAAGTCACCGACAGCCGCGAGATGGATGGCTACATCCTCGAAAAGGTCAGCATCGAGACGTATCCGGGCTTCTTTCTCGCTGGAAATCTTTTTCGACCGTTGAACCAAGGAAAAGGCCCTTTCCCCGCCGTGCTAAATCCTCACGGTCATTGGACACAAGGACGCCTGGCTGACGAGGAACTCGGCAGCATCCAGGCACGATGCATCACGCAGGCGCGGATGGGCATGGTCGCTTTTGCCTACGACATGGTCGGGTATTGCGACACCATGCAGTTCAGCACCGCCAAGGGCGACATGGGCAAGCATCGCGTCTATGGCATGAAGCCCGAGGATCAGCTCTGGGGCATCAGCATGATGGGCTTGCAACTCTGGAACAGCATCCGCGTCGTGGACTTCCTCAGCGCCTTGCCTGATGTCGATCCTAAGCGAATCGGTTGCACCGGTGAATCCGGCGGCGGCACCCAGACGTTCATGCTCACCGCCGTGGATGACCGCGTGAAAGTCTCCGCCCCCTGCGTGATGGTCTCTCACTCCATGCAAGGCGGCTGCACCTGCGAGAATGCTCCCGGCCTGCGCGTGGATTATTCCAACATGGAGATTGCTGCCAGTGCCGCTCCACGTCCGCAACTACTCGTCGCCGCCACCGGTGACTGGACCAAGAAAACGATGGAGGTAGAAGGCCCCGCCGTCGAATCCGTTTACAAACTGCTCAGTGCGGACAAGTCCATCCGCTACGTCATCTTCGATTACCCTCACAACTACAACCTCACCAGCCGCCAGGCCGTTTACCCCTGGCTCGGCCAACACCTGCTAAAGAAACCAGACACGAATTCCTACATCGAGAAACCTTACCAGAAACTCGGCACCAATGACCTGCTCCTCTGGGCAGAAGGCAAAGGACCAACCAATGCCCTGAGCTATGTGAACTTCCTCGAAGAGTTGCGAGAGATCGCCAAGACCACTCTCGCCAACTATGCAGGCGGAAAATCAGGCGTGTATCAGAAAGCCTACGAACCGGTCTGGAAACACAGCCTGCAATTGGACCTCTGCGACACCAAGGACATCGTGAGTGAAGAAGGCCACGCCCCCGGCCTCGGTAAAAAGATGCTCATCGGTCGCAGTGGCGAAGGCGATCGCGTTCCCGTTCTTGTCTTCACACCCCATACCAAAGCCAGTGGCAAGGTCGCTGTGCTCGCCTCTCCCAATGGCCCACGCAATCTCGCGGACACCCAAGGCCGCCCAAGTGGCTTGGCAGCAGCCCTGTTGCAACGCGGCTTCACCGTGGTGATTCCCGAACTGTTTCAAACTGGCGGCCTCTATCAGCGTGACCTCGCCGAGAAACGCAATTACTTCACCAACTTCTTCACCACCTACAACCGGACAGATGCTCAAGAACGCGCCCAAGACCTCGTGACCACCATCGCCTATGCGCGTTCCCTCGGAAAAAAAGTGACCCTCTGCGGACTGGATCGCGCCGGCCTCTGGGCCATGATGGCCGCTCCCGCCGCAGATGCCGTCGTGCTCGATGCCCAATCCTTCAACTCCCAGAATGAACACCTGCTGCTCGCCGACGACCTCTTCTCCCCCAATCTGCAACGCCTCGGCGGTCTCGATGGCATCATCGCCCTCGCCGCCCCCAATCCCGTCCTCATCCACAACACCGGCGGCCAGTTCAACACCAAGACCACCGAACTCGTCTACGGCCCCGGTGCAAAATCACTGCGCATCGAGCGCAACCGCTTCGATGACTTGGCACTGCTGACATGGATTTCCGAACAATAATTGGGAGGATGCCGATGCGCTTGGTATCAAGATGGACTCTGCTCCTGTGGGGAATTTGTGCCGGAATAATAACGGCGCAAGCAGCCCAGACTGAGAAAGCATCACGTCCTAACTTGGTATTGATCATCGCTGATGACTTGGCGTGGAATGATGTCGGCTGCTACGGTCATCCGACCATTCGCACACCAAATCTCGATCGCCTGGCACGTGAAGGGATGAAATTCACACGCGGATTCGTCACGGCCGCCTCATGCAGCCCGAGCCGGGCCAGCATGCTCACCGGTCGTTACCCTCATAACACAGATGCGGAGGAGTTGCATTGGTCTGTGCCGAAGGAACAGATCACGTTTGTTGAGGAGTTGCGGAAAGCAGGTTACTGGACTGCCGCCGCTGGCAAATGGCATTTGGGATCGGCGATGAAAGAGCGCTTCGATCTGGTCAAGGAAGCAGACCCTTCAGGCTTTCAATTGCCAACTGGCGCGAGCGCCAAATCTGCTACAGTCATCAAAGCCAAAGGCGACCAAAGCGGCTGCGCAGATTGGGTGCCCACCTTGCAAGCCCGCCCGAAAGAAAAACCTTTCTTTCTCTGGCTGGCCGCACTCGACCCTCATCGTGACTATGAAGAGAACATCTCAGACAAGCCTTACCGCCCTGAAGATGTCATCGTGCCGCCCTATCTGCCAGATGTGGCCGAAGTGAGAAAAGACTTCACTCAGTATTACGACGAGATCACCCGGTTGGATGGATTTGTCGGACAAGTGCTCGCAGAATTGGACCGTCAAGGCGTGGCAGACAATACACTCATCCTGTTCCTTTCCGACAACGGCCGTCCCTTCCCACGTGACAAGACGACTCTCTACGATGGCGGAATCAAAACCCCATGGCTCATCCGCTGGCCCAATGGAGTGAAGCCCGGTAACACCTGCGAACGATTGGTGAGCAGCGTGGACATCGCCCCAACTTTCCTTGCGCTGGCAGGTGTTAAACCTGGAGAAACTGTCCAAGGCAAAGATTTCAGCGCTTTACTGAAAATACCCAACACCCGATTCCGCGAGTTCATCTATGCGGAAGATAATTGGCATGACTACGCGGATCGCGCCCGTGCTGTGCGTTCCGAGAGATTTAAGTATATCCGCAATGACTATCCAGAATTGCCGAACACACCACCCGCTGACGGCGTCCGCAGCTTGACCTATCAAGCGATGCAGCGATTGCGCGACAAAGGTTTTCTGACCTCAGACAAAATGACCTGCTTCACACCAAGGGCAGCCGAAGAGTTCTATGATCTGACGAACGATCCAAATGAACTGCGCAATCTCGCCTCCGACCCTCGTTACACTAGCAAGTTGCGACAACATCGCAGCGCCTTGAATGCATGGACCAAAGAAACGAACGATGTCATGCCCGCAAAACGTTCACCGGATGAATTCGATCGCGAGACAGGATTGCCATTACCCAACCGGGTCCGCCCCCGTCCCGGCAAAGACACTTTGAAATAACTTCTCCTCCCGCTTGTCCCCAAGCCACGCAACGTTTAGAACAACCGCGTGACTCAAAAGCCGACATCGACAATCGCCCCGCCTGCGGCCCCCAGTGCAGGGCTGCGCCGCTACCTTTTCTTCACGGCAGCGATGACCGGTGCCATCATCCTCATCGTGGAGATCTTGGGTGCCAAGATGCTTGCACCCTATCTGGGCACCTCGCACTTTGTCTGGACCGCCCAGATCGGCGTCACCTTGCTCTCCCTTGCCACCGGCTACTGGTTCGGCGGCTGGATGGTCGAGCGCTCGCAGAATCTCAAGAACCTCTATTCCTGCATCCTCGGCGCGGCAGTCTATCTGAGCGGAACCATCCTCTTCACCGAAGACGTGGCCTATGCCTGCCTCAAGTTCAAACTCGCCACCGGCTCCATCCTCGCATCGGCCTTCCTGTTCTTCGTACCGTTGACGCTTCTCGCCGCAGTCGGCCCATTTCTCATTCGTGCTTTGAGCCAATCTGTGCAAGGCGTCGGCGGGCTCGCCGGACGCCTCTCCGCGGTAAGCACCTTCGGCAGCGTCGCAGGCACCGTCTTGATCGGCTATGTCCTTATCCCCCTGCTCCCGAACTCAGTGACCATGCTCGCTTCCGCCGTCGTGCTCATCATGCTGTCACTCACTTATTTTTTTGTGTGGGGCAGAAAAACCAGTGCGCCCGTCCTGCCCGTAGTTGCCGCAGTTCTAGCCATCGGCTTTGGATCACTGGGCGTTCATGCTGACAACCGCCGTGAGTTCCATGGCATGGAAGAATTGCTGCGTAAGAATTCTGATTTCGGCCAGTTGCAAGTCATGAGCGACAAAAATCTTGGCAATCTCTATTACCTGAATGATTTCCTCACGCAGAACACCTACGACCCGAAAGAAAAGAAAAGCATCTCTCTCTTCACTTACATGCTGCACGGACTCGCCCAAATCTACCGCGATCCATTAAAAGATGTCCTGTGCATCGGCCTGGGTGTCGGAGTTGTTCCTATGGAGTTCGTACGCGACGGCTGCAATGTCGATGTCGTGGAGATCAATCCTGACGTCGTGCCCTTGGGACAGCAGTATTTCGATCTTGAGCCGCAAAAGATGGCCCTCACCATCGGTGACGGTCGCCAGTTCCTCAACGCCACCTCCAAGACCTACGACGCCGTCATCCTCGACGCTTTCCTCGGCGACTCCTCTCCCTCTCATCTGATGACCCGTGAAGCCTTTGCTTCCATCAAAAACCGCCTGAATCCAAACGGCGTCCTCGTCATCAACAGCTTCGGCGACTTCGCCCCCGGAAAAGATTTCTTCGTAGCCTCGCTCGACAAGACGTTGAAGGCGGTCTTCAAGAGTGTGAAAATCCATCACTCAGGCCACGGCAACATCTTCTTTGTAGCCTCCGACGCCCAAGAGTTGCAGCGTGTCCGCGAACCAGATCTGGCTCGCGTTCACGAATGGAAGAAGAGCGAAGCAGAATACGCCTACGGCAATGACCGCGATGTGCCCAACCCAGATCGTGGCATTGTCCTGACAGACAATTACAATCCCGTAGAATTCCACGACGCCGTCAACCGCGAGAACCTGCGCCGCAGTCTCGCGTTAAGCATGAAACGGAAGTAGAAACCGCTTCCAATCAGAAGAAGGGATTATGCGCCTTCTCCTGCGCAACGGTGGTCAGTGGCCCATGCCCCGGGCACAACAACGTATCCGCTGGCAAACTCAAAATCTGCTCCCGCACCTTTTGCCTCGCCAAGTCCAGCAACTGTCTCGCCCCGCCCATTGAACCCGCAAAAATAGCGTCACCCACAATGGCCACATACGGTGCATCCTCCGGCCAGTTGCCGATGATATACGTCACGCCATCCTCACAATGACCCGGCGTCTCACGATGATTCACACGCAAGCTGCCAATCTGCACGCACTCACTCGGCTTGTTGCGCTGTTCCACCGGCGCATTCTTCGAACCGCACCGCACCCGCACCTTCGGATACTTCTCCCGAATGGCCCCTAAAACCTCTACATGATCCCAGTGCGAATGCGTGATAAAAATGTAACGCAGCGCCAGTTGCTCTTCCTCGATGATCTTAAAAATCGCCTCCGCATCCGTCCCCGTATCAAACAGCGCAGCATCGCGTGTCACCTCATCCCAAACCAGATAGCAATGCACCTTCATGCTCTTGGCCGGCGAAGTGATCTGCCGTATCTCACGCCATGTGGATGTATCCACCGCTTCCGGTTTCCACCCTTTGGCAATACCTTCCAGCTTGCTCGCATCGATTTGCAGAAGTTTTCCCAAAGCAGCGTAATTCGGAGCCTTTCCGCACTGCCCTGAATCCTCGATCTGGGCATATTCCGCCAAGGTAAGCCCAGCAGCCTGGGCCAAAGCTTCAGGAGCAGTCCCGGTAAAGCTGCGCGCCTTCGCCAGCACATCTCCCGCATGATCTTCCAATTGCATGCGGTCAGGATAGTGTCGCTCGCCTGAAGCGTCCAGCCAGTGATTGCAACGAGAACGTTACACGCCTATCTTGGCTTCCCGATTTCTTGAACACATCGCATCCCATTAGCATCCAATAACCGTATGATTCGCATACTCCTTCTCTTGTGCCTTTCCATCGCCTGTTCGCGAGTCTCTGCGGCCACCTCGCATGTCTACGTCTCGGCGGGCACTGACAATCGCATCATCCTTTATCATCTCGATACCAAGACGGGTAAACTGACCGAGAAAGGCAATGTCGCAACCGAAGGCGGACCGGGCGCGTTAGCATTTCATCCGGATGGTAAGCATCTCTACGCCGCCCTGCGCACGATCAAGTCCGTCGCCACCTATGAGATCAATCCGGCTGATGGCTCTCTCAAGCTGAAAGCCATCACCCCAGTGGTTAACAATCCCGTCTATCTGGCGATTGACCGCACCGGCAGCCATCTCCTCATGGCCTCCTACAACGGTGACCAGGCAGCCACTTATCGCTTGAACGAAGACCGCACCGTCACGAATGCGCCTTCCACCATCATCGCCACCGGCAAGAACCCGCACTCCATCCTCACCGATCCCTCGAACAAGTTTGTTTACATACCTAACTGTGGCAGTGATCAAGTGCAGCAGTATTCCTTCGATGCCAAAACTGGTGCCTTGTCACCGCTGCGTCTGGCCGCGGTGACCACGCCCGCGAACGAAGGTCCACGTCACTTCACGTTCCACCCGAGCAAGCCCTGGGTCTTGGTGGTAAATGAAAAAGCCAGCACTGTGACCAGCTACGAATACTCTACCGAACACGGCAGCATGAAGGTGTTGGATCGCCAGCCCACCCTGCCCTCTGATTTCAGCGGAAAGAACACTACGGCAGACATCCATGTGACTCCGGACGGGAAATTTGTTTACGCCTCCAACCGCGGTCATGACAGCCTCGCCGCTTATGCCATAGATCAAACAAACGGGAAACTGAAACCATTGGGACAAACTCCAACGGAGAAGACGCCGCGTGAATTCGATATCGATCCCGGTGGTGATTTCCTGATCGCTGCAGGACAGGCATCCCATCAACTGGCTACCTACCGCATTGATCGTGACAGCGGTGCTTTGAAGCCTCTCAACTTTTATCTCACGGGCAAAGGACCGGCCTGGGTGCTGATCCGGGAAGCAAAATAAACAGCTTGATTGGCGATTGTGAAACTACATCCAACCATGCTACAATAACCTTGTGAGTCAGTTAATCGTAGGTCTTTTAAGCGCGCTGATGTCCACCAATCAACCGGTGGCGGTCAGCAATTTCGTCACGCAGACCACAGGCATCTCCGTGGAAAAAGCGGTAGATGCCAATGATCCGGCAGAGAAGGCATACCGGCAACTGTTGGAACTGGACGAAAGCACGACCGAGGAGATCGACAAGTGGATCCGGGACGCCCAGGCGATGAATGAAAAAGCCGGGGCGACAGCGCCCAACGTCACCCTCAACGCAAAAATCAGGGAGCGGCTCCTTGCCGTCAAAACGGCCTACGACAAATTTCTCGAGAAGAACCCCAAACATGTGAAAGGCTGGCTGGCCTACGGCTCTTTCCTGAATGAGATCGGTGAAGAAACTGATGCAGCAGGCAAATGGGAAAAAGCGCGCGAACTGGATCCCACGAATCCCGCACCCTGGAACAATCTGGCCAACTACTACGGCCACAAAAGCCCCGTGAAGAAGGCGTTCGAGTATTATGCCAAGGCGATCGAACTGAATCCGAACGAGCCGGTCTATTATCACAATTTCGGCACCACCGTTTACCTCTTCCGCAAGGATGCGAAAGAATACTACGGCATCGAAGAGAACGAGGTCTTCACCAAGGCATTGGAGCTTTATCAGAAATCACTCAAACTCGACCCAGATAATTTCCTCCTCGCCCAAGACATCGCGCAGACCTATTACGGCATCAAACCGCCACGTCATGATGAAGCGGTCAAGGCCTGGGAGTATACGCTGAGCAAGGCCCGGGATGACTTCGAGCGTCAGGGTGTACAGATCCATCTGGCACGGTTTAAGATCAATGCCAGCAAGTTCGATGAGGCACGCACTCATCTCTCCCTGGTCAATCATCCCAATTACACTGACTTGAAGGAACGGGTGCGAGCCACGCTGGAGCGCAAGGAAAAGGAAGCTAAGGATGGCAAGTCAACCGCCTCTCCTGAGACTTCTCAATAAACGCCAAGTCCGTTCATTCCGAGCGGGCTGATTCACATACTGATTCCTTTGGCGGGCTCTTCAGCAAACATCGTTGCAGCAAGCCCGAGACTCTGTTTCGATTCGGCATCAAAATCTTGATCATCGGCGGTGGACCAGCGGGCTTGCGCGCAGCAGAAGTTGCAGCGGCGGAAGGCGCATCCGTATCCCTCTTCGAAGCCAAGCCATCCGTCGGCCGCAAACTGCTTGTAGCCGGCCGCGGCGGCTTGAATCTCACTCATGCAGAACCGGCAGAACGCTTCCAGACCCGCTACTCGGGAGTTGATCAACCGCAAGATTTCTGGCCTGAGCTATTGGAGGAATTCAGTCCGGCAGACTTGCGGCAATGGGCGGCAGAATTAGGGATCGAAACTTTTGCTGCAAAGACCGGGCGCGTCTATCCGCGTGAACTAAAGGCCGCTCCATTGCTGCGGCGCTGGGTCGAGAGATTGCGTGCTGCAGGAGTAGTTTTCTCGTTGCGCCACCGTTGGACAAGTCTGCAGGCAGGCACGGATTGGCAGGTTGATTTTCAGACCCCGGACGGTCAACGAACTTATCATGCGGATGCGGTCATCCTCGCACTGGGAGGAGGCTCGTGGCCGGAGACCGGTTCTGACGGCGGCTGGGTTGCCGGGCTCGAACAAATGGGTGTATCCGTCGCTCCTTTAGTCTCATCAAATTGCGGCTGGGAACTTCCCTGGTCTCCCGCATTACTGGCATTGGCTGAAGGCAAGCCGCTCAAAAACATCACGGCCCGGGTGGGCGAGCTGACCGCCAAAGGCGAACTGATGGTGACTCGCTACGGACTTGAAGGCGGGATCATCTATCAACTCGGCCCGGCGCTACGGGCGATGAAACAGCCGGCTATCGTGATCGATTTCAAACCGGCCCACACCGTAGACCAACTCATCCGAAAACTTGGCACCTGCCATCGCAATTTCCTCAACGAGGCGCGTTCCCGATGGTCTTTGAGCGATGGCGCCTTTGCCATTTTGGAAGACCTTTCCCAGCGCGAACCATTCACCTCCGCCGAATCACTCGCAGCCACTGCGAAGGCTTGCTCATTGCCACTCACCGGACCGCGTCCTCTGCCGGAAGCGATCTCCTCCGCAGGTGGCGTCCGCTGGAGTGAACTGGATGCCACGCTCATGATACGTCGCTTACCGGGAGTATTCGTGGCGGGCGAGATGATCGACTGGGACGCGCCGACCGGCGGCTACCTGATGCAAGGTTGCTTCGCCACCGGCACGCGGGCCGCTCGCAGTGCCATAAAGTGGCTTCGACGGAGCAGCGTAGCCGGATGAACGTTGACAGCACTCATCCTCGTTGTTTGGCTCATCGTCATGAGTGACCCGCAATCCGCCCCGACGAACCATCCACGCGACCCCCTTCACGGGATCACTTTGGAACACATCGTCACCCAACTTGCCGAACGTCACGGGTGGGATGAGATGGCGCGGCGCATTCCGATCCGGTGTTTCAAGTTTAATCCCAGTGTGAAATCCAGCCTCACCTTCTTGCGCAAAACGCCTTGGGCCCGTGCCAAAGTGGAATCATGGTTCATCTCCGAACTGTGAGATTTGGTGGATTACCACGGAACTGGAAGAGATGGTCGGGACGGTGAGATTTGAACTCACGACCTTCTGAACCCCATTCAGACGCGCTACCAAGCTACGCTACGTCCCGGCCATTTTCTCTCAGGTCAAAAACCTGCGAGGTGGCGAAATAGTAGGTCGTGATTTCCTGATTTCAACAGCTTTTTCAAAATACTTGGAGCCGGTTTAAAGCAGGTTTCCGACGGCTGCCTGGATTTTCCTCGGCCCATCACCGCCTAGTCGCTGGTCCACGGCTTCCAAACGCCGTATCAAATCCACCACTTCTTTGCGCGCATACGGCCCCCCGGCGGCATCACAAAAGTGTGTCCGGCAGCCAAAAGGCCGGTCCGCGTAGATCATGCATTTGCCGGTTTCCGCCTTTAGCAGCGGGCATGAACCATCTTTTGGTTCGGGCAATTCCTTTCGCCCGGTTGCCTTGAATGCCCGGGCTGCCAGCAGCGCTTCCCCTTTGGTGAGCATGGGCGTCAGGCCTGTCAGTTTGAACTGGCAGCATTCAGTGCGCACAGTGCACTGGCGCTCGATCGGCCGTTTGGCCAGTTCGGCATACACTGCCCGCACTTCGGCCACGGCGGCCTGCATCTCTTCTTTGCGCATAAGCGACGATACATTTCAGCCACAGCCGCCACCTCTTGCCAGTTCAATTTTTGCCCACCATCTCCGGCGTCAGTTTTAGGAACAGTTTCTGCCACCCCCGATAAACACCCTGCGGCATCGTCATCTTGCCCGCCTTTTCCAAACCATCTATCTCCTCAATGGTCGCCCCGTCATAATGCCCCACCCAGCCGCACGCATGCTCCCGCGAAGCCAATAAAAACATCTCCAACTCCGCCACCGTGCAACTCAGCGGAAACGTCTCCTCGATCACGATCGGCTTGCCGATATCGAACTGCTTCAAGCACTCCATCTCCTCGCCCGGCTTCTTACTGTCCGGATAGATGTGCACACTGATGAAATCCAACTCAGGCCCGACCGTTCCCGGCAGGAAACCCGACATATGCTTCCAATCCCGCGACCACGGCAACAACCCCACCGTGATCAACGTCTTTTTATCCTGCTTGCGGATGCCTGCCGACAACTGCCTGATCCAAGCCGCCGCGATGTCCTCACGTTTCCGACCCGCCGGATCCAGCGCGATGTATTGCAGGAAATCAAACCCGCCAAAGAGCGAACCAGACGACCACTTGCCCGCCTCCCGCTTGCCGCCCGGTGACAATGGCTCATTGATCAAGTTATAGCAGAATATCGCGTCACTCCCCTTGCCCGCCTGCGCGATGATGCTCCAGAACTTCGCCTGTGCCTCCCATCTCTCTTTCTCGTCCATCGCATCATACCACTTCGGCACATCCGTCGGCCGGTAACACGCCAGCCCCGTCACATCCAGATAGATGCCCACCTCCTCCGCCAGCTTCACCATCCGTTGATACTGCCTGATCGCCTTCGCATTCGGCTTCTCCGGCGACTCCATGAACTTCCCATACTGCAAGTGCACCCGCACCACATTTGCCCCCAACGCCTTCATCTCGCGAAAATCCCCGGCGAACGTCTCCCACTCCTTATCCCAAAAATCCTCCATCAACCGATGATTGTTCCCATAATTCATTCCCCACGGCTTGAACGGTTGCTTCGACTTTGCCGTGATGAATCCCCGCCCCTCCGGCGACACCACGATGCGCTCCAATACTTCAGCTTTTGTCGCAGCCCGGGCGTGGACCGTAAACCAAGTCATCAATAGTGATAGAATCAGAACAAGATGCTTCATGGATGTGCAGATGCTACAGCATCCAAGAAACTTGAGAAGACTACAGTGCAAGCAACATCAGGAACGTCGCTGCTGGAATTCTTCAATATACCCCTTCATCTTCCCATCGATCAAAAACGTCGCCACCGGGATCAGCGACGCCACGAACACCAACGCCCCTCGCCCCATCGGCCACCGCGCCACCCACATCGTCTGCGCCAGCGACACACAAAAGATCACAAATAACAGCCCATGAACGGAACCCACCACCCGCACCGCCATCGGCATATCCGCCGCATACTTCAACGGCATCGCGATCCCCAACAAAACCAGATACGACACCGCCTCCACCAAGGCGATCTTCCGCAAAAATGAAACCGGATTCTTCATACGTGAAACAAAAAACAACCACCCCTCAGACCATACAGAGGCCCTCCCCGTTCACAATAAAATGACAGGCCCAAGCTCAAAGTTCAAAACTCAAAACTCAAAGAAAATTCCCATACAAAAGTTTTATGGTTTCAGAGAAAGATCCGAATCCAAATCCAAAGCATTGGAGCTGAAAAATTGGAACTTCTTTTGAACTTTGAGTTTTGCGCTTTGAACTTTTTCTCTGCCCTAATTCATCTCAAACACCACTTCGCATATGCGGCCCAACGCCTCCCCCTCCCGGCTGCTCTTCTCCCCCTCCCGCAGATGCGTCATGTTCACGAACACCGCAAACGCCAGTTTCCGCCCCTTCTGCGTCGTCATATACCCCGCTAATGCCTTGCTCGTCAGCAACCCCGTACCGTTCAGAGAATTATCCACCACATACGTTCCCGTCTTTGCCATCACCTTCCCCGCCGCCGCATGATTCTTAGAGATTGCCGCCAGCGTACCATCCTTCCCCAAGACCGGCAACGCCGCCTCAAACTCCGCAAAATCTTTCCGTGTGCTCATATAACGCAGCAACTGCACCGTTGCCTTCGGCGTCACCAGATCCGCCCGCGAACCGCCCGCTGCGCCACCGAACGAGATTGCATCCGCCTCCACCCCCGCCTTCAGCAAAAACTTCCGCTGCCACTGCAACCCCTCATTCACTGTTCGCTGCCCCTGCTGCACCGCCACCAAAAGTGGCAGCATCCCCGCATGCTGATTATGACTCACTTTCAAGATAAGCTTCGCATTCTCCCGGAACGGCGGCGAAACCAAGGTCGCCACCGGCGCCAACTTTGCCACCGCCTCACTCGGCGGCAATGCACTCAGATTATTCGTCGCCAAAGGCGAAGCCATCACCATGACACCCGCCGCCTGCAGCGCCTCCACGAACAGCATCCGCGCGTAAGCCGCCGGATCAGCCACATCCGCAATCCGCACCAGCGGCGCATTCGTCGCCGGAATCTGCCCGCGCAATGAATAATATCCACCTCCCTCGCTGCGTACGGTGATGACAGGTTTCCCTTCCGCAATTGTCTCCACCTGCGCATCCACCTGGATGCCCATCGAATGCGGCCGCCACGTCACCTTGGCCTTCTCGCCCTCCTTCCCCGGTGCGATGATAAAATCCACCACGTTATCATTCACCACGATCGGCGTGAGCAGACTCGGCCCGCTCCCCGACCCCTCCGCCTTGTCAAACAAACGGTCATCCACCACCACATCCCCGCTCACCCGCTTGATACCGGCCTTCGCGATCTGCCGCGCCAATTCCTTCAATCCCGCCAAGGGGTCTTGCGGCGTCAACTCATTCGCCGGTGTCCAGTTCGAATAGATATGATCCACGTCCTTGAACGCGATGCGTCCCTGCTCATCCGTGCGCCCGCCCATCGTCGGATCACCACTCGCCACCAGGATCAGATCCCCCTTCAAAACCCCATCCCCCTCCACCTCGCCCCGACGACGGACATGTGTCTTGAACTGATGTCCTTCGCCCAAATACTCCCACGCCGAAGCCGTGGAAAACACCTTGGTCACCGACGCCGGACCAAAGAGCTTTTCCGCATTCACCTCATACACCGTCTCCCCCGTGGCCACATCGGCAAAGAGGATACCCCAATGCGCGTGCCGGTACTCCGGTCGGTCGAGCACCGCCTTGACGCCTTCCGGCAGGGCTTGGGCAGCCGGTAAAATGGATTCCGTGGCGAACAACAGGCCAAGGCACAGCACCGCAAGGTAACGCTGGATCATAAGCTGAATGGGTTGCCGATGGGTCTGGTTTTTAGAACGCGCTCCAGACTACTTGCCCATCACCGCCAGACAAACACTTTCGCCGATGCTTCAGGCACAAAAATCCATGCTTTAGGGCCATTCGGGAGATTTACAGCCGTCTGCAATTCTGCCATACCTTCCGCCATGAAACTCCTGCACGTTGCATTGCCTTTGCTCGTCGCTGCCTGCCTTTCCACCGCCCATGCCGAAACCGTCAAAGACCGCGAAGGCGCGGTCCGCAACGACAAGGCCACCATGGAGAACGACGCGCTCTGGATCTACAACGATTTCGAGAAAGGCTTCGCCGAGGCCAAAAAGACCGGCAAACCCCTGCTCGTCGTGCTCCGTTGCGTCCCCTGCCTCTCCTGCATGGGCCTCGATGCCGAAGTGTTGCAATCCGCCGAATTAAAACCGCTCCTCGGCCAGTTCGTCTGCGTGCGCGTCATCAATGCCAATGCGCTGGACCTCGCCCGCTTCCAATTCGACTACGATCTCTCCTTCTCCACCCTCTTCTTCAATGCCGACGGCACCGTCTATGGTCGTTACGGCTCCTGGACGCACCAGAAAAACCCGCAGGAAAAAGCCACCATCGGTTACCAGCGCGCTCTCGAAGCCGCCTTGGAGATCCATAAAGGTTATCCTGCCAACAAGGCTTCCCTCGCGGGCAAACAAGGCGCTCCTACCCCGTTCAAGACCCCCGTGGAGATGCCTGCGCTCATGCAGAAATACACCCTGGACCTGAACTGGAACGGCAAGGTCGTCGGCAGTTGTGTGCATTGCCATCAGATCGGCGATTCCTACCGCCTCTACTATCGCGATAAAAAACAACCCCTGCCCACCAACCTCATCTACCCGATGCCCCAGACGGAAACGGTCGGCCTCACCATCGCCCCGGACAGCACCGCCAAAGTCGAAGCTGTCATCGCCGGTTCCTACGCCGCGAAAGCCGGTTTCAAGGCGGGTGATGAAATCGTTTCACTGGCCGGCCAGCCGCTCATCTCCATCGCGGACTTCAGTTGGGCACTGCATCGCGCACCTGATGCGGGCAACATCACTGCCGTGGTCAAACGAGGCGGCGCGGAACAATCCCTCACTCTCACCTTGCCCGTCGACTGGCGTCGCAAGACCGACATCGCCCGTCGTGTCGGCACCTGGCCCATGCGCGGCATGGCCACCGGTGGCATGGTCCTGGAAGATCTGGCCGATGCGGATCGCACCTCCCGCGGTCTGCCCAAGACCGGCATGGCACTTCGCGTCAAGAGTGTGGGCAAGTTCGGCAAACACGCCGCCGCCAAAAACAACGGTTTCCAGCCGGAAGACGTCATCCTCCAGATCGCCGGCATCACCACCCGCCTGACGGAAGGCGAATTGATCGGCTACCTCCTGCAACGGCATACGGAAGGCCAGAAAGTCAAAGCCACCGTATTGCGTGGCGCGCAAAGAGTGGAACTGAACCTGCCCATGCAGTAAGCCTCACTCCTCCGCGATCAGCTCACCATACGCCCGCGGCCCAAAGTACTCGTATCCTTTGGATTCCAAGGCCGTGCCCATCAGCATGGCATGGATGAACCCGTTCCACTCCACCTGGCGGGTGTGCAGAACCGCCTTCTCGGGATTCTCCCGCAGGATAAATTTCACCCGGCCATCCAATGCCGTGTGCCGCTGCCAGTTCGCCGTCAACTCCTTCTCGAACGACAGACTCGTCCCCAAATCCTTGAGCATCGCGTGGCTCCGCCCCCAAGTGCCGCCAGACTCACTCACGAATGTCTTGCCGTTCAACAAAGCGATGCTGTCGTGATATGCCAGCACGCAGAGATAGCGTCGGGTGCCACCCTTCAGCCACGCCGTGAGTTTGCCCGCATGGTCTTGTGCGGCGTTATAGGCGTAATTACTGTCCAGAAACGCGATCCGCTCCACCTCATCCGGGATGCGTTCAAGGCCGTTCAGGTAGCCAAACATGAAACTTCCACCCCCGCTATGACCAGTCAGCACCAATCGCGCCTTCGGATATCGCGCCTGCACCGACTCCACAAAGCCACGAATGCGTTTGTTATCTGGATCGTTTTTCCTCCGCCACGTCGGCCATGATTTATCGGCATTCTCGAAGTAAGCGATGACCCAATTCACATTGGTCTCCTGCGCCCGCAACCACCGCATCTGCGCACCAATGTGCTGGATATCGAAATGCCAGTCATCCCCCGGCTTCAGTTTGCGCCCGATGGTCTGTTCGATGGTGTTGCCGTTGGGCAGCGCGTAGAAGATCAGTCGCACGGGTTTATTCGTAGCCAGAAGAGCCGGTGAATTGATCACCACTCGAACACCAGGATCGAAGGTGATCGTCTCATTTTTCTCAGCGACAGCAGTCTGCGGGGCGGAAACCTCTTTTACTTTCGCCAACACTTCATAGCGGGTCGTCTTGAACACTCCTTCATCACTGAGCAAAGCGGCCAAACCAGCATCTGCCAGCACGCTTTCCGCCATAGTCTTCACGCCATCCAAGAGCATCGTGCGTTGCACGAAACGGATGCCGTGGCTGTAGTCAATCCACACATCCGCATGGCCGAGGTAAAGCGGCTGGATGGGTTTGCCGACCGCTTGGTGCCAACCGTAAATGGCCACCTTGCCCGGAGACGCCGCCAATCGCGGGGTGATGACCACATCTTTCTTATGACCGGCCACGAGTGAACCCAAAGGGTACTGGACCATGAGCTTGAGCCGTTGTGAGCGCACGGTTTCATTGTACTGTTGAAAGACCGGCACCGTGGTCATCGCTTCACTGGGAGCTATCGACGTGGGCACCAGTTTGAGCGGGGCGGCAGTGTAGATGTCATTCACCATCTGGCGCGTGGGTAACATCCAGCCAAATTCATCAGCCAGTGTCTGCGCCAACTGCGGTGAGATGGGCGCGAGGAAATAATCCGCGTCACTCCCGAGAGCGAGGTAATCCGGGGCGACCTGATAGGCCACGCGCCGCTCCTGACCGCCCAACTGTTTCACGATCTCCACCGTCGCAAAGCGCCGCCAATAATCCGGCACATTGCCAAGCTGTACCTGGGCTTCAATGAATTGCTCGCGCGCAGCGAGGTCCAGCCCTTCGATGCGTGACACGATCTCACTGCCTTTAAGCGCATCCGCCGCGCGCGGTGGCAAGGTGAATTCAGCCGTCCAGCCAGTCAGCAGACCGGAGAGGAACAGCCAACAGACATGCCAGCAAAAATTCATAACGCCATCAAAGCTTCGGATCTTTCTCCAGATTGGCGCGCAACGTCTCGGCGGACACTTCCCCTTCCCACCGGCTGATCACCACCGTCGCCACTCCGTTGCCGATGAGATTCGTGATCGCCCGGCATTCGCTCATGAAACGGTCAATGCCAACCAATAGTCCTAGCGAGGCGATGGGTATGGTGGGCACGACTGCGAGTGTCGCGGCCAGCGTCACAAAGCCCGCTCCCGTCACACCACTGGCACCCTTGGAAGAAACCATCGCGACCAGCAGCAAGGCGATCTGCTGTTTCAGATCCAAGGGTGTGTTCGTAGCTTGCGCCAGAAACACGGCGGCCATGGACATATAGATGTTTGTGCCGTCAAGGTTGAAGCTGTAACCCGTGGGAATGACGAGGCCGACGGTAGATTTGGAACAACCGAGTTTCTGCATCTTCTGCAGCATCCCCGGGAGTGCGGTCTCCGAAGAACTGGTGCCCAGGACCAAGAGCAACTCTTCTTTGATATACGTGAGAAACTTGAATACGGAAAACCCCGCCATCGCTGCGATGCCACCCAGCACGACCACCACAAAAACGCCCGCCGTAGCGTAAAAACCGATCATCAACTCGATCAGATTGCCCAATGATTTGACGCCATGCTGCCCCACAGTATACGCCATCGCTCCGAAGGCGCCGATCGGCGCAGCTTTCACCACGATGCGCATGACACCAAAAAATACATGGGAAGCCGTCTCGATCGCGTTTAATACGGGTATCCGTTTTTCACCCATGGCACCAATCGCGAAAGCGACCAGGCCGGACACCAGCAAGACTTGCAGGAGATCTCCTTTCGCAAACGCATCCACCATCGTGTTCGGGATGATGTTCAGCAGGAATTTCACCGTAGTCTGGTCTTCCGCGCGATGGACGTAGTCTTGTGTCTTGGAGGCATCCAACGTCTTGGGGTCCACGTTGAAACCTGCACCAGGTTGCAAAACATTGACCACTACCAGACCGATCACCAAAGCCAATGTCGAAACCACCTCAAAATACAAAAGCGTCTTGAAACCCACACGCCCAAGTTTCTTCATATCGGTCATGGAAGCGATGCCATGGACGACGGTGCAGAAGATGATGGGAGCGATCATCATCTTGATGAGTTTGATGAAGCCAAGCCCGAGGGGTTCTAGTTTCTTACCGAAATCAGGCCAGAAATGGCCGATCACAATGCCCAGCGCGACCGCGATCAGCACTTGGACGTACAGGACTTTATACCAAGGCTTCTTTTCCGGAATAATGGCCGGCTCGGCGGCCGGGGAAGTAGTCGTGCTCAAGCGTGTATATCAAATGGCTAATTTCAAAAAGCCTAATGAGGTCAACCAGACATGACAATGCTTTGCGTGAAATTTGTGGGTCTTCTTAATTCTCTCTTTGTCACGGCAGGGACATCCGAAGATGGCCCACCGTTTTCAACCGTGGTTTAATAGCCTGGAAGTTTCCCAGACTCGGAGGGACGAAAGAAGCTAAACGCTTTGCCAGCTCGCAACAGAGTTCGTAACTGTTCCTAAATCAATTCTGACAACTCTACCGAAGGGCTTGTCTGCTCATTAAATTCCTTAAGACAAGCTTGCAACTGCGCCTTGGTGTAGCGCCTCCGGATATCCTCCATCGCCTTGGTCGCCAGTTGGTCACAGCGTTCGTTCTCTGCGTGACCGGCGTGACCTTTGACCCAGTGCCAGCTCACCTTGTGACGGGCCACGGCTTCATCCAGCATCCGCCACAGATCGGCATTCTTCACCGGCTCTTTCGTCTTCGTCTTCCAACCGTTGCGCTTCCAGCCATGCATCCACGCCGTCACGCCATTCTTCACATATTGGGAATCCGTGTGAAACTCCACCTCACAGGGCCGGTTCAAGGCATTCAACGCTTCGATGGCTCCCGTCAACTCCATGCGATTGTTCGTCGTGGCCGGCACGCCCCCGCTCACTTCACGCGTATGTTTGCCCCATACCAGCACCGCCGCCCAACCACCCGGCCCCGGATTACCCTGACAGCCGCCATCGGAATGGATGACGACCTTTTGCAGTTCAGTATTGGAACCTAAAAACACAGTGATTGGTTAAGTGCGTGAATCCGTTAAAACGGTAGGGCCCGCTGTCCCCAGCGGGCCGCTGCCATAACATACTGACATCCCAAAGAACTTCGAAGGACGAATGCAATCAAAGCTTAGAAATTCGTATCCGCATCCTTCAGATCCAGTTCCTTGATCCACGCATTTCTATACCGCACATCATGGCCCTCCGCTTGCAGCTTCAATCCCTGCGGCGTGTCCGTGATCCCCTTGCCCCCGTCATTGCCGCCATCCACGCCCGAGTTCGCTCCGCCCCAGACTTTCTGGATCTGCACGTTGTCATGCACTTTCTTGCCGTTAAAATACATCGTCACCATCGCCTTCTCCACCAGCTTGCCATCCTTGAAACGGGCAGCACGGAACACGATGTCATAGGAGTTCCACTTGCCAAGTCCGGCGAAGCTGTCATACGGCGAATCCGTCTCATTGATCACTGCGCCCATGCCATGCTTGGTCTTGTCGCCTTCTTGGATCTGGATCTCATAACGATTCTGCAGATACACGCCGCTGTTGCCTTTAGGATTCACCACGAGGAATTCGATGTGCAGACGGAAATCGCGATACGCCTTCTTCGTCAGGATATCTGCCGCACCATACTTGCCACCAGCGGCAGCAGGGTCATCCGTCATCACCACCGTACCCTTGTCCACCGGATCATCCACGATCTTCCATTTGATGGGCAGCGAAGAACCAAACCGCGGCCCTTCCCAATACGTCCACTTCTCATCCAACATCTTGCGTGAGCCATCGATGATGACTTCCGCACCTTCAATCGGCTTCGCACCGAGGCCGATGTTCTTATCGGCGGCAACCGCGCCGGATTGGAAAGTAAGCATCGCCGCCAGCAGCGGCACAAAGGAAAGGGCTTTCAGGCTTTTCATCGTGTGAATGATGGCAGGATGATGCCACGTGCTGTTCATTCAAGCAACATCCAAGCTTGCACTGCCGCCAATGCCTGCCAACACTTTCATTATCCACACTAAAGCGATGAAAGCGATTTTCACGGCGTTGTTCGCCCTCATGATGATGGGCAGCCAGCTCAAGGCAGCTGACTCCACCACGTCCCTGCTCTCCAACGGCAATTTCGAATCCGACCGTAAATCCAAAGGCTGGCCTGATGACTGGCCGCAATCCAAGGAAGCCACTTGGGAGGTGGAAGATGGCAATCACTTCCTGCGCCTGAAAGTGGGCGAACCGCTCAAGCTCGTCATGGTCTATCGCCCGGTCAATTTGAAGCCCGAGCACAAGCGCCTGCAACTGACCTTCCGTGCCCGTTACACCGATGTGAAACGCGGCAAGGATTCCTGGCACGATGCCCGCATCCTGCTCGATTTCAAGGATGCCGCCGGCAAGAAGATGAAATCCACCGCCAAGGCCCCTTACTTCAACGGCACCTCGAAAGACTGGCGCGATGTGAAAGTAGAGTTGGATGTGCCCGAAGGTGCGAAGATGCTGGAATTCATGCCCTCACTCTTCCAAGCCCAGAGCGGTGTCTTTGACTTGGATGACATCCAGATCATCCCCATCGCCACAGTTGCCGCCACCACGGCGGTGGCACCTGCACTCGCTCCAGTTAAGGTGCAAGGCGGCAGCAAACCGCCCGAGCCATTGAAAGTCGTGGGCAATCAGGTGCAGACCGTCAGCGGCAAGGTCATCCAGCTTCAGGGCGTGAACGTGCCCAGCCTCGAATGGTCCACGCGCGGTGAGAACGTGCTGCGCTCCATCACCGTGGCCCTCGACGACTGGAAGGCCAATGTCATCCGCCTGCCCGTCAAAGCCGATCGCTGGTTCGGCAAAGGCAGCGATCAAAAAGACGAGGGCAAAGCCTACCGTGAACTCGTGGATCAAGCCATCGAAGCCGCCGAGACACGCTCGGCATATCTCATCCTCGACCTGCACCATTACCGCGCGCCAAAGGAAGAATGCCTCGCCTTCTGGCGTGATGCCGCGGTCAGATACAAGAATCGTCCCACGGTTCTCTTCGGCCTCCTGAATGAACCACACGGCATCTCCTGGGAAATCTGGAAGAATGGCGGGGTGGTGGAAGAAAAAGCCAAATCGGCCGCACCCACTGAGAACAATGAGAAGCATACCACCTTCACTTCACCAGGCATGCAGAAACTCGTTGATGCCATTCGTGAAACAGGTGCGAATAACGTCCTGCTCGCGGGCGGGCTCGATTGGGCTTACGACCTCTCCGGCATCTTGAAAGGTTTCGCCCTCACCGATAAATCCGGCCACGGCATCATCTACGACACCCACGTCTACCCGTGGAAATCCGGCTGGCAGGAGAAGTTCCTCAACGTGGCTGAAAAACATCCCGTCTTGCTGGGTGAGGTCGGTTGCGACAGCAAGCCCATGTCTTTCATCCCGCCGGAGCAACACAAGGATCCTTATGCCTGGGCGCCAAACATGCTCGCGTGCATACAGGAGCACAAGCTGCACTGGACGGCCTGGAGTTTTCATCCAAGCGCCACCCCACGAGTCATCCAGGACTGGGATTACAACCCCACACCATTTTGGGGTGCTTTCGTGCGTTCCGCCTTGAATGGCGGCGCTTTCAAAGGGACCAAGAAGTATTGAAGCAGCATACAGACTTGACGGTATAAGAATAGAAGGACATGTTTTCCCTCAAGGAAGGTCCGCGAAGTTTTCCTGGATATCTCCCAAATCAAAGGAACTAAGACATCAAGAGAATCATGACCCTCAAGAATCTGCTGCTAATCCTCTTACTAAGCCTTTCCACCGCCCTGCTGTGCGGGTGTGCCAGCGTCAGTAAAACGGAGATCGAGCAAGCGCGTTTCGACCCGGTGCCGGCCAACATCGAGACGTTGATCAAGCAGGACATGGGCACCCGCCTGAACGACCCGTATTCCGCCGTGTATGAATTCGGCACCCCTCGACGTGGGTTCTCTCAAGATGGTTTCGCCGTGGGCGGCAAGAAGCGGCTTGGCTACATCATTCCCATACAGGTGAATGCCAAAAACCTGTACGGTGCGTATGTAGGGTATGCGGATGAGTATTATCTATGGACGGAAGGTCAACTGTTCTTCATCTCTGGACTCAAGAAGAGCGGCATGGCCAAGTATATAGAGTGATGAAGGGCCGGGGGGAATTAGCTCGTAAGTTTCGCGTCTATGGCTAAGCATAGACCGCAAAGAAATCATATAGATGGCACTTAAATTAAAACAAAGTCAGGTCTGGAAACTCGGCAACAGCTACCTCCGCATCGTCAAGCTGGAGCGCCTGTCCGTGGAATACAAGGACATGCCCTCCCCCAAGACTCATCTGGGAACACACCACAAACTGACCAAGAAAGAATTCTGCCGGTTGATCAAGGATGCCGTGTTGCTGAATGATAAAGGTGTCCCGCCCATCGCACCGAGAGAGAAACCGACAGCCGATCGACCAAAAACGTTGCCGACCGCTTTGCGGAAAAACCACCTGCCGACCGGATCGACGCGCAATCAGGGATAATCCGCAGGCAAATAGGATGTCGTAGAAAATTCTTGTCCTAGATTCGGCGCAGTTACCATCCGTGCAAGGAGGGACTGGGCATGACCGTCAATCAAGGCAGAATCACCATCTCATGGCCCGGCAAAGCCAGCGGGTTCGCACTGGAACACACCACCAGTGATCAGTCTGACATGAAGTTCTACCGTCTCCGTAGAACCCCCTGACCATTCTCATCTCACGGTTGTGCGTTTTCTTTGAAAAATTTCACTATGAGCTCAGGCCCCTTGTCCGGAAACTTGTGTCCACCGTCGTGTAGGTAAACGACGACGGGGGCACCTATTTTGGAAAGATATTGCGTGGCTCCATTTTCATCCTTCCACGGCTTGCCATCTCCGCATTGGTTGAATTCGCGCAAGCGGTCAATCGTGGACTTCTGCCAGGCGAACTTTACCAAGGGGTCATTCTCCGCACCCAAATGCAAGAAGGGTTGTGGCTTGGGTGCCATATTGGCTACGGCACTAGCAGATTTCTCAACTGCAGAGGCTTTGTCAGCTGGATTGGAACGTGCAGCTTCGTCCTTGGGAACTGAGTAGGCCGTTGATTTTTGATCCAGACTCAATTCACGCCCAATGGCACTCGCCGCGGCAGCAGATGGAGCATAGGCCGCGAAGTGTTCACCGCGCGTAGCCCAGAGAAGATAGGTGAAACCGCCGCCATTGGAATGTCCCGTGGAATACATCCGTTTCCCATCCACCTTGTAATCCTTCTTCAGGCTCGTAAGCATGGCATCAAAGAATTTCAGGTCACGATCCCCTTGGGCTCCAGCCCCATGCTGCCAACCCGGTTTCTTTCCTTCAGGATCGGTCAGACGTCCCGGCGTGTTCAACCCTTGCGGATATACCACGATAGCCTCAGGCCAAAGCGTGTGAATGCGAAATGTGCGGACAGTATTCTGCATGCTGCCAGCGTGACCGTGGAACACAAACACCACCGGCGCAGTATTCGTTTTCGCCCTTTCAGGCACATACACCAGCGCTTCACGCACCACCTCATCCACCTTCCATTCACGTCGCACCAAGTCTTCTGCTGCCGACCCCCTTTGATGAACCAGCAACACCAGCAACAGCAATGTCAGGAAACTGCGGCGCGATATCTTCATACGTCTTAATGACGTCTGGATCCGTCCTCCGGTTTCAAGAATCCTTGGCCGGCCTACGGCAACGGAACCGTCCGGTAGAACCGCTTCTGCGAACCAGCGCTGCCAGAATCATACACCTTGATCTCACCTGTAGAATTCATATTCGTCGCAAAGGGTATCCAGGTTGACAGATTCGTGGAGTACTCGCTCCGGTATTGCATCCCCACCTGCCCTTCCACCGTCAGTTCCCACATGCCGTTCTGCATCTGATTCAAACTCACGGTTGGCACATTCTGCGAACCAAGTTGCACATTTGTGAACGTGGACGTGTTGAGCACCGAATTGTTATGGCTCGTCAACGCCATCCCCACATACGCTGTGGATTCCATCGTGATGTCTGTGAACCCTGTGCTGAACCATTCCACGCCATCAAGCGATACATACCCCGTGAAACGGTTCCCCACCCGCTCCAGCTTCAACCAGCATGGTGCCGTGACTTGCTGCCCCGCCACCGCACTCGATGCGCCACCGTTGCTCACGCGTGTCTGAAACGCCGCTCCATTCAACGGTCTCAGCAGCATCAGAGCGTGCGCCGAATTCGCTGCAAGTGACCTGCGAAACATCAATCCCGCCTTCGCCCACGTGTCCGTGTTCTCCACCCCGCTTAGACGCGCAATGATCACACCATCAC
This sequence comes from Verrucomicrobiia bacterium, assembly GCA_036405135.1. Classification (NCBI taxonomy): domain Bacteria; kingdom Pseudomonadati; phylum Verrucomicrobiota; class Verrucomicrobiia; species Verrucomicrobiia bacterium. Next base: position 61,360 of record DASWYF010000040.1, read on the forward strand.
CCGTCCATGTCCGGTAAACGAAGTGAAACGCGTCGTTCGGATCACTGATATCCGCCCCTGATCCGCTCACGATGAATGTGCCCTCACTATATCCTGCCTCACCTCCCAACCCCACACTGCCTATGTCCGAACTCATCCATGGTGACGGCACCTCGGGCAGTGATTGCCCGCTGATCTCCGCTGTGTTTGAGTAAGGCGATTGCCCCACTCCACTGAATGCCGCCACCCGATATGCATAAGTTGGCCCCACCGCCAGATCGCTGTTCACAAACGTCGTGACATTCGGTCCCACAGTTCCGATGTTCAGGAATGGCCCTTCATTCTGGGAACGCTCGATATGAAAGCCTGTCTCATCATTCGAGTTGTCGTGCCATGCCAGTTGCACCCGCGTGCTCGTGATCGGCGTTGCCGTCAGCGCATTGGGTGCCATCGGCAGATCACACTCAGGATACAGATACACCTCATCCCATGCGGTAAGCCCCTGCGGGTCTGTCACCGTCAACCGGATGCGGTAGTAGTACGCATTTCCATCACACCCGATCGGTGAGATCACCGTCGAGGCCGAGGCACTCGTCATCACTGGCTCCGGGTGGTAATGCTCATTATGATGCAGGAACACCTGCCACGCATACGTGAGACTTCCCGCTGCCGTCTGCCCGTCACTCACTGCCGCCGTCAGATTGTAAGATGTCGACTGCGTCATCGAATAGCTTCCGCCATCATTCGGACTCGTTATATTCACTATGGGCGGCGTGTTATTCACAGAGATCAAAACCGTTGTTTGCGACGTCGCGCCATTGTTATCCGTAACCGTCAGCGTCACCACGTAACTCTTTGGTGAACTATTCGGTGCCGTGAATGTATGGGTCGGATTTGCTGCTGCAGACGTCGGCGTGCCATCACCGAAATTCCAGTGATACGTCAGCGCATGGCCTTCTGGATCGATAGAATCAACACTGCTAAACACCACCGTTAATGGTCCGGAACCGTAATACTTGTTTGCCGATGCTTCCGCCACCGGCGGCCTGTTTCCTTCGCCTATGTAGGTCACTTTTGCTATCGTCGAACCATTTACCACATAGTAAAGACTTCCGTCCTTGGGATTTGTCGCCAGGCTGAATATATTCTCTTCGCCTGTGATGAAATCCTGCACTGCCGTAGGCCGGTCATTCGCATCGAACACTATGCTCTTCACCCAGCCTTCACCGTAGTCTGCCATCATGTAAGTGTTCGCATAAGGTGGTGGAAACTCCGTACCCGTATACCATACCCCGCCGATGGCACAGTTTCCTTTGAACGTGCTGCCCGCCACCGGCGAACCGGCCGCTCCTACCGTGACCACCGTCGCAGTACCCGCTCCATTATAAGTGCCCGTTCGCGCCGGACCATTTCCATTGCGCCCCCAATCCAGCACCGGCCGCGTGTGCTCGAACTTCGGGATCGATGGCGGAATCTGCTGCGAAATATTGCACGGATTCGGAAATGAAACCGGCTGCGTCGTATCTTGCTTCAGCAGATCCACGAATTGGAAATACGGGGAACAACTTCCACCCGATAATGGATTCGGAGCCTTCAGATTCTGTATCCCGGACTCATGATAATCCGTCATCGCCTCCATTCCCTCGTAAAGCGGCCAGCCGAAATTCACACCGCCGCTCCTCGCCACATCCAGCTCCTCCCAATTGTCCCAACCTACATCACCAATATAGATCACACCCGGATTTGCATCCGCTGGTTCATGACTCCCGGTGCCAGGTCTCAACGAGATGCGAAACGGATTTCTCAATCCCAACGCCCATACGCGCGATCTTGCGGAACGCGGCGAGGCCGCATTGAAATAAGGATTCCCCACCATCCCGTTGCCTGTCACCGGATCGATCCGCAGCACCTTGCCAGCTAGAGAATCCACCATCTGCGAGCGGAACGAATCCACATTCTCCTCCGGCGTAATGATCCCATCCGCCACCGCTTGGGACACATATGCCGAGGTGTTCAATGCTCCTGGTGCCCCGCCCGTCGTACCGGCCGCATCTCCACAAGAGACCAGCAAACTCCCATCCACACCGAACGCCAGCGAACCCACCGCGTGTGTCACGTCCAAGATCGGCAATCCCGTTGTGATACTTTCGCCGATCAAGACCAACCGGCTGTTCGGATCTGCCGTACGATAACCATCGCTGGACCGTGCCGTGTAACGGGTGACTCGTCCGATTGTAGCCCGGAAATATTGGCTCGCTGTCGGCACATAATTCGCCGTTCCATATTGCGCGACATGATGAAAATCTGCCACGTATAGCAGATAGAAATATCCATTGTTCAGAAAGTTTGGATGCAGCACCACACTCATCAAACCGTGATCCCGCCAGTTCCCCACCTCATCACTAATATCCAACAACGGCGTGGACAGCTTCACTCCATTCTCCACCACCCAGACCTTTCCCGCCTTCTCCCAGACAAACATGCGCCCATTCGCATCAAACGTTAGCCCGATCGCATCCGTCCACGTACCACCAACGGTCTGTTTCGTGAAACCCGAAGGCAGATTGGCTCCGGCACATTGGCTCAGATTCGACATCGCACACAACAGTCCCGCCACCAGGACCGTCACACAACCAGCAAAGCGGCAGCCTGACATGTGCGTAGGATAAGCCATCTGGACTTCCACGCTTCCTAGGTAAACCCCTCCTCTCGAGCCCCGCAATCACCCATGCTTTACAATTCAACACCCGACCAAGACCATGTCAGGATACCGCATTCAAGTCGTTTTTATTTCCACGCCTGCAATAAAAACGAGGGGAACAGGACACTCACCCATGCTCCAAAAAACTTCGCCTTTAGAAGTCCGATTTTGAACTTTCAACCGTGAACAGGGCAGCTATTCGTTCCGCCGTGGTCTATCTGGATTCACAACTCCGGCTTGAAACTTCCCCGCCATCTCACAACACTCCCCACCAATGAATCGGATTGAAGCACGCTTCGCCAGTTTGCGCGAGAGCGGTAAAAAAGGTTTTGTCGCATACATCGGCTCAGGCGATCCTCATCTGGAGGCCACCCGCCAGCTCGCCATCGCTTTTGACCAGGCGGGCGTGGATGTCTTGGAACTCGGCGTTCCTTTCAGCGACCCCTTGGCCGATGGCATCGTGAACCAGATGGCCGCCCAGCGCGGCCTCGAATCCGGCACCACTCCTGCGAAGCTTCTCACGACCATCGCCGCGATCCGCAAAGAATCGCAAATCCCCATCGTCCTCTACGTCTATTACAACCTGCTCCACAAACGCGGCTTGAAACAGTTCATCGATGACTGCGCGCAAGCTGGGGTAGACGGCCTGCTCGTTCTCGATCTCCCGCCTGAGGAGTCTGACAACTACGAGCAACTCATGTCTGCCGCGGGCTTGAACAACATTTACCTCATCGCACCCACCACGCCTGAGAGCCGTATGGAGATCATCGCCAAGCGCGCGAAAGGCTTCATCTATTACATCTCACGCGAAGGCGTCACCGGCATGCAAGAGACCGTGGCGGATAACATCGCCAGCATGACGGCGAAGATCCGTAAATACACGAAACTCCCTATTGCCGTCGGTTTCGGCATCTCCACCCCCGATCAGGCGCGCCTCGTGGCCAGCAATGCGGAAGCCATCGTTGTGGGAAGCGCCATCGTGAACCAGATTGCACAAAACGGAAAAGAGGTGAACCTTGCGCCGAAAGTTGCCGGGTTCGTGAAGACCTTGGTAGATGCGATCAAATAACGACATCGACATGGCTTTAATGGTAGGGCTCGCTGTCCTCAGCGGGCCGCCGCCGAAGCATTTCAATGTTCAATCATCAATAGATTCAGTGACGCCCAACATTTCCCATCTTCCTCCTCCCCTCGGAGAAGAGAAAGATTGAGGATGAGGGGTGATTCCCAATCTTTAACTTTATGGCTACCTCGAAGAAACCTGTATCCTCTCAATCCGACCGTTACGTCATCATCATGGCGGGCGGTCGCGGCGAACGTTTCTGGCCGGTCAGCCGTGAAAAGACGCCGAAGCAACTCATCACTTTGCTCGGCAAGCGCTCCTTCCTGCAACAAGCCGTCGACCGCGTCCTTCCGCTCGTGCCGCTGAAGAACATCATCATCATCACGAACGAGGTGCAGGCTCCGGCAGTCCAGAAGCAACTGCCCAAGCTGCCGAAAGAAAACATCGTCGCCGAACCCGTCGGCCGTGATACCTGCGCCGCTGTGACTCTAGGTGCCGCCATCGTGGGTGCTCGTTCCACCACCGCCACCATGGCAGTGCTGCCTGCGGATCACGTCATCCCGGACGAAAAGAAATTTCAACAAGTGCTCAGCGATTGCTTTGATCTCGCCTCACGCGGCCAAGCCATCGTCACCATCGGCATCAAGCCCACTGAACCCGCCACCGGCTACGGCTACATCCATGTCGGCGAGCAGCTCCCGCCACCGCATGGTGTGAAGTCTTACAAGACCGGTTTCGCCCGTGCCGAGAAGTTCGTCGAGAAGCCTTACTACGAGAAGGCGCTGGAATATCTCCAGAGCGGTCAATATCGCTGGAATGCCGGCATGTTCATCTGGTCCTTTGTGACCATCACGGAAGCGTTGCAAAAGCATCAACCGGAGATGCTCGCTGCCTGCCATCGTTGGTTCGATGCCGCCAAGTCTCCTGCCAAACTCAGGAAGGTGCTGGCTAAGGAATATCCTGAGATCAAGAAAATCTCCATCGACTTCGCGCTCATGGAAAAGGCGCACAACGTCGTCGTGGCGGATGGCGCGTTCGCTTGGGATGACCTCGGTGCCTGGCCCGCTCTGGCCCATCACATCAAGCCGGATGCGGAAGGCAACTGCGCCGTAGGCGACTTCATCCACGTGGATGCCGCTCGTAACGTTGTCTACGATGCCCGCACGAAAAACCGTACCCCAATCTGCCTCGTGGGCCTGAAAGATTCTATCGTCGTGCAAACGGATGACGCCACACTCGTCGCCCACAAATCCCAGTCGCAGAAGATCAAAGAACTGGTCAAGAAGCTGAGTGAAGATGCCAAGCTCAAGAAGCTGGTGTGATCCAAGCCCGAAGTTTCATGTTCAAAGTTTGAGCATTGGAAGCACCTTGAGCGTCCAAGCTTTCGCCGAACCATAACTTTGAATGACCTTCGAACTGCAAACTTTGAACTAGAATCCCTCTGGTTCCTCATTATCCTCCCCCCTCATGCTCCGTAAATTCGTTGCCTTAACTGCTGTTTTGGCGTCGCTAGCTCCCGCCGCGACGTCCGTTCGTGCTGCCGAGAATCAAGCCGCCCGCTCTGGTCCTAAAGTCATGCCCGCCTCCGAGGAAGGTGTGAACGCCATGAAAGGCTTCCAGCTTCCCACGGGTTACAAGGTGGAGCTCGCCGCTGCTGAACCACTCTTCGCGAACCCCGTCTCTTTCACCATCGACGAACAGGGCCGCTTCTACGTAGCCGAGACGTTCCGCTTCAGCGCGGGCGTGTTGGATATCCGCGGCATCATGCACTGGCTGGATGAAGAGCTCGCCTCCAAGTCCGTCGCCGAACGCATCGCCTACACCCGCCGTCATGCCGGTCAAAAAGGTGAGAAACCGTTGAACTGGTTCACTGATAACGAAGACCGCATCTCCATCGTCTGGGACAGCAATGGCGATGGCGTCGCCGAAACCTCCTCCGTGCTTTCCACCTTTAGCGAAGAGGCCGATGGCATCGGCTCCGGCGTTCTCACGCGCAAAGGCAAGGTCTGGTACACGAACATCCCTCACCTCTGGCAGCTCGAAGACAAGAACGGCGACGGCAAGGCCGACGTGAAGAAAAGCCTGAGCTACGGCTACGGCGTGCGCTTCGGCTTCCTCGGCCATGACAGCCACGGCTTGCGCATCGGACCCGATGGCCGCCTCTACTACTCCATCGGCGATCGTGGCGCACACATTGAGTTGCCCAATGGCAAAGTCGTGGAAAATCTCGAAGAAGGCGCTATCTACCGCTGCGAACAGGATGGTTCCAATCTGGAGATCTTCTATCGCGGCCTGCGCAATCCGCAGGAACTCGTGTTCGATGACCTCGGCAATCTCTGGACCTGCGATAACAACTCTGATGCTGGCGATCCCGCCCGTGTGGTGTATGCCGCTCAAGATGGTGACAGCGGCTGGCGCATCGGCTGGCAGTTCATCGAGCGCCCCATGCGCCGTGGTTCTTGGCTCGGCGAACGCCTTTGCTACGAATACTTCAAGGACCGCGCCGCTTACACCGTCCCTCCCGTGTCCAGCAAGGTCGGTAACGGCCCCAGCGGTCTGACGTACGATCCCGGCATCGCCCTCACGGAAGAATGGCGCGGACGTTTCTTCCTCGCGAACTTCAGCGGTAACCCGAACAGCGGTATCTACAGCTTCGCCGTGGAACCCCTCGGTTCCGGCTTTGCTCTCAAGGATAACAAGAAATTCTGGTGGAACTTCCTGCCGACAGACATCGAGTTCGGCTATGACGGCGCCATCTACGCCACCGACTGGGTGAACGGCTGGAGCGGCTTGGGCAAAGGCCGCATCTACCGCCTCTCGCATCCGGATGAGCGCAGCAAACCAGCCGCCGCCGAAGTGAAACAAATCTTCGCAGAAGGTTTCGATAAACGTTCCACCACGGAGCTCGTGAAGCTCATCGCCCACGCCGATCAGCGCGTCCGTCAGGAAGCGCAGTTCGCTCTCGTGGACAAAAAGGCTGAGAAAGAACTCAGCAACGTGGCCGCCTCTGGCCCGACGCTTCACTCCCGCCTGCACGCCATCTGGGGCCTCGGCCAGCTCGCCCGCCAAGGCCGCTCTGTGGACCTCAACGCCTTGTTGAAAGACAAAGAAACCGAAGTCCGCGCGCAGACGCTCAAGATCATCGCGGACGCCAAGCTCTCGAAGTATCAGAAGCAAGTGCTCGCCGGTCTTGCGGATAATCAAGTCCGCGTGCGCTACTTCGCCGCTCTCGCTGCTGGCAAACTCGGTGATAAATCCAGCGTCCCCGATCTGCTCGCCGTCATCAAAGATAACGACGACAAAGACCCGTGGCTGCGCAATGCATGCGTCGTCGGTCTGACCGGTTGCGCCAAGGCCGCTGACCTGGCCAAACTCTCGAACGATGCCTCCGCCGCCGTGCGCCTCGCAGCCACCGTCGCTTTGCGTCGTCTGGAATCTCCCGAACTCAGCCGCTTCCTCGCGGATAAAGATCCTCGCGTCGTAGCCGAAGCCGCACGCGCCATCAATGACATCCCGGTCGTCGCCGCCCTGCCCGCCCTCGCCAGCCTCACGGCTCGTGTGAGCGAATTCTCCAGCCTGCCAAGCGGCAGCAATACCGAACCGACTCCCCGTGATGCGATCCTGCGCCGCGTTATCAACGCGAACTTCCGCCTCGGCACCACGACCAATGCCGACGCCGTCAGCGCCCTCGCCGATGATGAACGCGTGCCGGAAAACATCCGTGTGGAAGCCCTCACGCAACTGGGTGAATGGTCTGCTCCGAGCGGTCGCGATCAAGTCAGCGGCCTCTGGCGCCCTTTGCAAAAGCGCGCTGCCCCGGATGCTACTCATCTCGAACCGATGGCTGTGAAACTCATCACCAGCCAATCCTCAGCCACCACCAAGATCGCCTTGCTGGAAACCGCTCAGAAGCTTAACTGGAAGACCTTGAGCGATGCCGCCTTCACCTTGGTTAGCGATGAGAAGGCCGATAAAAAGCTTCGCGTAGCCGCTCTGCAATACATGGGTGCCAGCAAGTCACCCAAGCTCACTGACGCCGTGCACGTCGCCAGCCAGGACAAGGCTGAAGAACTCCGAACCGCCGCCACCAAGCTCGCTGCCTCCGTCGGCGGTGGTACCGGTGCCGTAGCTACTCTGGCGAATGTATTGAAGAGCGGTGGCACCCGTGAGAAACAGGCTGCATTCACCACGGTTGCGACGGTTGCAGGCAAAGATGCTGCCACCCTGCTCAATCAGTGGCTGGATGAACTCATCGCCGGCAAAGTGGCCAAGGAACTGCAACTGGATCTCATCGAAGCTGCCAGCAAACGTCCTGAAACGGATGTGAAGGAACGCTTGGCGAAGTTCGACAAAGCCCGTCAAGATGACGGTGGCTTGGGTGCTTACGCTGAATGCTTCAGCGGTGGCGACAAGGACGCTGGCCGCAAGATCTTCGTGGAGAAACTCGAAGTCTCCTGCATCCGCTGCCATCGCGTGCAAGGTGCTGAAGGTGGCGATGCCGGTCCGAACCTCGGCGACATAGGCAAACGCCAAGACCGCCGCTACATCCTTGAATCCGTCATCTTCCCGAACAAGGTTGTGGCTGCCGGTTTCGAGAACGTCACTGTCAGTCTGAAAGACGGTCGCAACTTCGTAGGCGTGGTGAAGGAAGACACCAAGGAAACCCTCGGCCTGCTCGTCAATGAAGACGGCGAGATGAAGGTGATGAAGTTCAAGCAGGCAGACATCGCCTCCCGCGCCAAGGGCCTCTCCGGCATGCCAGACACCATCAAGGACATGCTGACCAAGCGCGAGATCCGCGATCTGGTCGAATACCTGGTGAACCAGAAGTAAGTCCGGCTCAACAATTCAAAAGCCCGGTCTGACCTCGTCAGACCGGGCTTTTTGCCATCAAAGCATCTAAAAAAAGGGACATCAAATAATCAAACCAGATGGAAATGTTACCTCCTTCTCCTCGGGGAGAAGGCCGGAATGAGGGGAAAGGAACCGTGATAAAATCAGCCATTCCCAATCACACCACCGTCTGCTGCATTACGACGTCTTGATCGGACGCCCCGTCACAAAGTACGTGGCCACCTTGTCCTTGCCCACCGTAAGCGTTTTGCCTTCCTTAAAAACGAACTTGTCCGCCAGGCTGTCATGGATCACCTGGTTCACCTGAATGCCTGTGGCCGGAGCCGTATTTTCCAACTCACGTGCGATATTGACCGTCTGGCCCCAGAGGTAATAGAGGAACTTCTTCCGGCCCACGATACCAGCCATCACCGGCCCAGTGCAGATACCTACACGCACCTTGAAATCCACACCATTGCGGCTGTTGAAGCGGTTCGTGATGCGCAGCATCTCCATCGCCACTTCCACCGCCGCTTGCGCATGATCTTCGCGAGGTGAAGGCACACCCGCCACCGCCATGTAGGAATCACCCACCGTGCGGATGCGCTCCATCGCATGCATATCCACCAGCCAGTCGAACCCGGAGAAAATATCGTTCAGCAACTGCACCATGCGCTCCGGCGGATACTGCTTGGACAGATGCTCAAAATCCACGATGTCCGCAAAGAGCACCGTCGCCTCATCAAACGTATCCGCGATGGTCGTCTCGCCGTTCTTCAAGCGCTCGGCGATCGCTTTCGGCAGGATGCAATGGAGCAAACGATCTGATTTCTCACGTTCTACCCGCAACTCCGCTGTGTAAGCCTGTTCACGATCCCGCAGACGTTTCTTTTCCAGTGAAGCTGAGATACGCGCTTTGAGCAGAACGGGATTGAACGGCTTCGGCAAATAATCCTCCGCGCCCGCCTCGATGCAATTCACCGCCGCATCGATCTCATCCATCGCGGAGATCATGATCACCGGCAGATGACGCAGCTCCATGTCTGACTTGAGCTGCTGAAGCGTCTCAAACCCGTTCATCACCGGCATGAGCACATCAAGCAAGATGAGATCGAATTCGCTGATCTTGAGCATTGTCAAGCCATCCAGACCGTTTTCCGCCTCGGTGACCTTATACCCCAAACGCTCCAAACGTCTCCCGAGCATGTTGCGGTTCATCTCATTATCATCGATCAGCAGAATACGTCCATCGGCTGCTGCCACATCGGCTTTGCGAATGAATGTGGTCCCGCTTCCCAGAGTGGCTGCTGCTGAAGCACCGGGGAGGGATTTCCGGGTGGTGGTATTGATTTGCGCAGGGAAACTCTGGCTGTTGAACATCGTCAACAGGTTGTGCGCCGCCGCAGTGATCTTTTGCAGATCCGAGGTGATGCGTTGGTTGCCAGAATCTTCCATCATCTCCTGGCTCAACTCCGCATAGCCGATGATGAGGTTCAACGGCGTGCGCATCTCCAGCCGCATGCTGTCGAGATCCACCCTGCCCGTCTCGATCTTCCACGGGGCCAATCCTTCATTGATCAACGCCAGCAACTGTCCGCCCGCCGTATGGATCTTCTGCAAATCCGGCAGCAGATGTTCCTGTCCCAGATCGGAAAGATCCTCCTGCAACATCTCACAGTAGCCGATGATCTGGTTCAACGGCGTGCGCAAACTATGCCGCACACCAGACAGCTCATCAGTCTCACCCATCTGATGATCAACCTCAAGCTGACCGGGTATCGATGCTGGATCGGACATAGCGATTGGGATTTAAAATTCCGGCTCAGGCAGCTCCGTGCTTCTTCAGCAGTGCCTCCACCTTTTCCAGTAGGCGAGGCAGCTCGATCGGCTTCGTATCGTAATCATCGCAACCGGCTTCCAAAGCCTTCTCACGATCACCGGCCATGGCGTGCGCGGTCAATGCGATGACAGGTATCTTGCTCGTCACCGGAAACGATTTGATAAGTTTCGTGGCTTCCCAGCCGTCCAGCACGGGCAGGCTCATGTCCATGAGGATCAGGTCGGGATTCTCGCTCTGCGCCTTGGCTACGCCTTCGTTGCCATCCACGGCCATCACCACCGCATAGCCGCGACGTTCCAGGCGGCGGGATAACATGTCCCGGTTCATCTCGTTGTCTTCCACCAGCAATATCTTCGCCATAAAATTTATTCGTTCGCGGTCGCCTTTTTCATATCTTTCTTAGCCCCATTGGCGCTGGATTCCACAAAGGAACTCACCAACTGCCGCACATCCGACATCAATTGCTCCTGTTGATAACTGCCTTTGCGCATGATCTTGGTCACGTTGCCATTGAGCCGTTGATAATCCTTAGCCGTAAGTTCCATCGCCGTGATCACCACCACCGGGATGTCCTTCCATTCCGTCACTTCACGCAGTTGCGCTACAAACTCAAACCCATCCATCTCCGGCATCATCAAATCCAACAGGATGAGGGATGGACGCTTTTCATTCACCCGCGCCAAGGCTTGCTGGCCATTCCCCGCTTCCATCACCGTCCATCCGTCGCGTTCCAGCAGCACGCGCATGAATTGCCGCACGCCTTCCTCGTCCTCCACTATCAACACCAGAGAATCATCCGAGGTTCGCCGGTATTTCCGCAGCAGGTTCGAAAGTTTGTCCCGGTCGATCGGCTTCGTCAGGTAATCCGCCGCCCCCAAGGCAAAGCCCATGTGCTTGTCCTCGATCATAGAAAGCATCACTACCGGTATTTCGCTTAGAATCGGGTCATTCTTCAGGGACGAAAGCACATTCCAACCGTCCATCTCCGGCATCATCACATCCAGTATGATGACATCTGGTTTGATCTCCCGGGCTTTCTTCAAACCTTCACGTCCTGACTGCACGCCATTTACTTTGAAGCCCTGGCGCTGCAACAGGCGCTTCAACAGATCGTGAATCGTCGGATCATCATCGATCACCAGCACACTGCCGACAGAAGGCTCCACACTCGTCAGAGGCGCTGTTTTGGCTGGTTCTATTGTCGACACCTCCGGCGCAGTGGGTGAAGCCACCTTTGAAGGTATCTTGAAGGTGAACGTAGAGCCTTTCTTGAACACGCTCGCCACCGTCGTATCGCCGCCCATCATCCGTGAAAAATGTCGTGTGATGGCCAGTCCCAATCCCGTTCCGCCAAACTTCTTCGTCGTCCCCGCATCAGCTTGCACAAATGCCTGGAACAAACGGTCCATTTGTTCCTGCGTCATGCCGATGCCTGTATCAATGACTTTGAAATGGATCCATTCCCGGCCATCGATCTCCACCACTCTCGCAGCCTCGAGCTTGATCAATCCATTGTTCGTGAATTTGGAAGCATTGCTCAAGAGATTGAACAATCCTTGCCGGACTTTCGTCATGTCCGCATACATCGTCCCGATGTCATCCGGGAATACCATCTCCAGGCGGTTGGAATTCTTGGCGACCAACGGCGTGATGGTATTGGAGACCTCGCGGACAAGCTGGCCGATGCCAAACGTCTCCAAATAAAGATCCATTTTGCCGGACTCGATCTTGGAGATGTCCAGCACATCATTGATCAATCCCAGCAGATGTTTGCCGGCGGAGTGGACCTTGTTGAGGTCCTCCACAAACGATTGCTCACCCAAATCCTCGGCCTCCTCCTTCAGCATTTCACTGTATCCGATGATCGCATTCAACGGCGTGCGAAGCTCATGGCTCATGTTCGCCAGAAACGCGCTCTTGGTCTGGTTGGCCACCTCGGCTGCTTCCTTCGCGTCCTGAGCTTCACGGGTTGCCTGTCGCAAGGCGGATGTGCGCTCTTCCACGCGCTGCTCCAGCTGCGCATTTGCATCCTCCGTGCGTTTGTTCGCAGCCTGCAATGCTGCGTCCCGCTGCTGGATATCCGCCAGCATGTGATTGAACGCCTCTATCATCTGGCCGATCTCATCTTCGCTGATCTTGCGTGCGCGCACCGAGTAATCATTATTTTCCGAGACAGATTTGGCCGTCCGGGCCAGCTCCAGAATCGGATCAGTGATGATGCGCTGCAACCGGAAGGAGAACAACAAGGCCATCAGGCATGCGATCAAGGAGGAGATGATGACAATCTGAGCATACTGCACCACACGGTCGGCGAACTTCTCTGCGAGATCCGCCTTGAGGTAAACCGTGCCCAATTGCTTGCCGTTATGCAGCACCGGCTCAAACAGAGTAAGCGTCCTGTCATCAAACCGGACACGGACCTTGGATGGCTCCCGGGGAATGAATTCACCACCTTGCAAAGGCAGATATTTTGCCACCAGATCATTGGTCTCACCATAAAGACAGGCGGCCATCACACTCGGCTCATTCTTCAAATAGTCGAATGGATCACGCACCTTCTGGTCGGCACTTTTTTGCAACAGCACGAGCGTGCTGTTCACCTTGGCATGCTCCGCCAGCGATGTAAGTTTTTGCACCTGGGCCTGACGGAAGGTATATTCCTCATAACCGACGATGGCACCACATGCGATAAGCAAAGTGATGACACTGGTCAGCATGTTGACCGCCGTCACCTTCCATTGAAATGGCAAACGCCTGAACATACCTATACGGTGCCGCACAACTCACGCCTTAACCACGTCAGGATCAGAATGGAATGGCCCTATAATCGGCCCGTTCTTCCACTCTGTACAACGGCTTCCATCCTGCAAGAGTAAAACGGTGAGCAAGGCTAACCCAGTCAGCCCAGCCAAACACCATAATCGTTTGCTCTCTGCCTCCACTCCACTTGTGTCTCCTAACGTGCGATATAAGTAACAAACAGGAGTCCACCGTAAAACGCAACACATTTACATCTATAACCCATTGAAAACAGGTTAGTTACCATTTATTGCGAAAAATATTGCATAAATTGCCCCAAGGCGACCTTTCTAAGGATAATCACTTGAATTTAATGCGCTTGCAAAAATTCCGTTGGCCCTGAATGCGATTGGAGGTTAAAGGTTTTACCAGGATGCACCCGCGCATTGAAATAGTTTCCGGTGATTTGACGAAGCTGGCAATTGACGCAATCGTCAATGCGGCGAACAGTTCTTTGCTGGGTGGTGGTGGGGTAGATGGAGCCATTCATCGCGGTGCGGGACCGGAACTTTATGAGGAGTGCAAAAAACTGAAAGGCTGTCCGACAGGGGAAGCCAAAATCACTTTAGGTTACAATCTGCCGGCAAAGCATGTCATCCACACGGTGGGTCCAATCTGGAATGGCGGCGAACGCAATGAGGATGAAAAACTCGCCCGCTGTTACCGCAACAGCCTGAATGTCGCATTGCAAAACGGACTTAAGACAATCGCCTTCCCCGCGATCAGTACCGGTGCCTACGGCTTCCCCATGGACCGCGCCACCAAGATCGCCATTCGCGAGGCCATCGCATTTCTCGCCGTCAATCCAGACTTTGAGAAAGTTATCTTCTGCTGCTTCGGCCCCGCCGCGTTCCGTCTATATCAGGACACTTTGACAGAATTGACCGACATCCCACACCTCTGATTCCTGTCACGAGATGGCTGGAACGATCACTTCATTGCCTATGGCAGCTCCCGGATGAATACGTTCTTGAAATGCACCGGCGTCTTGTGTGCCTGCAATTCGATCGGCCCCCATGGATACAGAGGTTTGTCACGTTCCCAATAATTTTCCACAGCAGTGCCCGTTTTCTTCTTCGCGTCGTAAGTCACCAGTTCATCATTCAGGAACACCATCACCTTGTCCCCGATCATCACCATGCGCATGCGATTCCACTCACCCACAAAATAATCTGCCCGTTTCAGCGGCTTGTCCGCATTCACCTTGTTGTTAAAAAGTCCGCCCGAGCCCACCGGCTCATCCCATATCTGGATTTGCGGCGTTCCCCGCACATATACGCCGCTGTCGCCTTTTTCCTGAATCTTCCAATCCAGCACCATTTCGAAGTTACCATACTCACGCACTGTGCAAAGATTATCGAAGCCATCGCCCACGTAGCTCAACACACCGCGATTCACCACCCAGTTCTTCTCCATCAACTTATCAGCTTCCACCTGCTTGCGCGCCCATTCATCGATCGGCAACGCCTTGCGCTTCACCGGATCTTCCACCAATCCCTGCCAACCCTTGAGATCGAATCCGCTGAACAACCGCTTGAAACCAGCTGGCACACGGTTCGCGATCTCCGGCTTCACAAACTCCTTCACACGGATGTTACGGAACTCCACATAATCCGTGTGACCTAGCAAGGCGATGTGGCCTTTCTCACGGAAGATGCCTGGATGTTTCTGGATCACCTCCGTGTCCGTCACATCATTCAGGTCGCCATCCACCACCACCTTGCCATTCACCTTCACCTGGATCTTGCGTCCGATGCAAGTGATCTCCTGCTCATTCCACTCGCCGAGAGGCTTCAACGTCGTGCGCTTCGCCGGGATCACTCCATAAACCGAGCCATGCACCTGCCAAGGCTTCAAATCCTTGTACTTCGGATCCGTGTCATCCAATATCTGTATCTCCATCCCGTCATAAGAAATGTTCTTCTCCGCGTAAGGGGCACGGATGCCCACACCATTGTTACCCGCCGCTTGCAGTTTGAACTCCAGCCGCAGCGTGAAATCCTCGTATTGCTTGTCCGTGACGAGATTGCCCGCCACTCCCTTGGCGGCGAAAATCACGCCATCCTTCACGCCGTAGTCGCTCTCTTTTCCACCCAAGCGCGTCCAGCCCTTGAGCGATTGCCCATCGAACAGGCTCACAAAGCCCTTCTCCGATTTCGCCTGCACATTCACCACGCCGCCGAGCATCAATGCCAGCAGCAGAATTCCAGTTTGCTTAAGTACGACTCGCATAAATAAAAAGATGCCAAAATTTGTCCAGCCCACCAAGGCCAATTTCCTACTCTTTCGTTACCGCTAACATGTCCAAAGTCACTGTCCGCCCTGACATTCCCGCTCCCCGCACAGCCGCTTTGGAAGCCGCTGGCGGTCGCGCCGGATCGTAGTAATCCGGACGCACTTCGTTCAGGCGACGATTCGTATCATCGCTGGCCACATAATATGTCGCCTTCACCAAATGACGCAAATCGCTCCCCGCAGATTCACTCAATCGCCGTAATTCACCGAAGACTGCCTTCAACTGCGCATCACCCGTGGTCGCCACTTCACCATACAGTCCGCTGATGTAAACGTCCTTGCCTCCATTGACCCGCGCGATACGGCTGTAAACTGGCGATGCTTTCACCTCCGGCGGCGTCAGATATTCCACCACCGGCAATTGGCTCTCCGCCTTCGGCAACGCCACGATCATCTCGATCTCCACCGGCAGCGTAGAAGTCCACTCCACCAGACTCACCACGGGCATCTGCCCCTGAGGATAACGCTTTCGCATTTCCTCCATCACCACGCCCTGATCGGTCATCGGATTCAAAAACGCTTTGATCTGCACCACTTGCGCCGGTTGCGCTTTCAGAAAATCCAGCACCCCCCACAACTGCTTCATTGTCTCATCCGTAGCGGTCGTCATCGTTCCCTTCCCCGCCATTCCTGACACATACGCTTTGCTTCCCGCAGGCATGAACGTCACATGACTGCCTCCCGGAACCGCGTGCACATCCGTCAACTGCACCGACTCTACCTTCCCGACATTCTTCAATGAAACCACCACCGCATCCAAAGATAACAACGCCCCATCCTTCAATAATTGCCCGCGCACATAGGAAACCGCTGGCAGATTCTTTCCAAACCTCCGGCGAACCTCCGTCCTCACTTCACCACTCACCTCATCATCCGCCACATACACATTCAACTTCACAACGGATTCGCGCTTCGATTGCGCTGCTGCAAGCACCTTATCCAACAGATCAAACACCGCTTCCGTCTGCTTATAAGGATCACCCACGTGCAAAACTTTCCCCTGCAAATCCATCGGCAACAACTGCGCCGTATGCGCCAATGTCGCACCACTTACCACCACCGCCCCCGCCCTGCCCTTCGCGATATCCTCATCCACCCTTTTGATGTCTGCCCCGTTCAAATTCAGCGCGCAGATCAAAACCATGAGCACCCATCCCCCTATCGACGTTCGGAGTTCGATGTTATCGCCAGCCGGTGCAACCGGTGTTGGATGTTTCTTCATGTCCAATTTCCCATTCTATTTCTTCCCCTCATGCCGCAGCATTTTTCCTGGTCTCGCCTGCGTGTGATGATCGTTCTCCACCACCGCTTCGCCGTTCACCAACACCAACCGATACCCCGTCGCATACTGGTGCGGCTCCGTGAAGGTCGCATTATCTTTCACCTTTGCCAAATCGAACACCGCGATATCTGCCCACATCCCCTCACGGATCTGCCCGCGATCTTTCAGTTGAAACGTCGTCGCCGGCAGCGATGTCATCCGCCGCACCGCATCTTCCAGCCGCATCGTCTTCTGCTCCCGCACATACTCGCTGAGCGCCCGCGCGCTGTTCCCATACCCACGCGGATGCGGCACACCTTCACCGAACACCCGCACACCGCTGTCCGATGCTATCATCGTGTTCGGATGCGCCATATACTTCTTCATGTCATCCTCGCTGATGCTGTGAAACACGCCCGAAGCACCGCCATTCGCCGTGATCTCCAGCAACAGATCGATCTGCGCATCCAATGACGTGTTCCCTTTTTCCTGCTGCGCCGCTTGCGCCATCGTCAGTCCATTCAATTTCCGGTTCTTCCGATACTCCGCGATGAATATGTAGCCCATGTCCTCATAGCCACTCTTTGCGATCCCTTCTTTGATCTCCGCCACAATCTTCGCCCTCGTTTCCGGCTTTGCTATCCGTTCACGGAATTTGTCATCGCCACCTTCACGAGCCCATTCCGGCACACGCGTCGAGACACTCGTGCTTGAGGCCGGATACATGTATTGATCCTGCGTGATGTCTAGCCCCTCAGCCCGTGCCGCTTCAATCGCCGCTAATACTTTGTCCGTTTGTCCCCAAGCCGATTTCCCCGCCAGCTTGATGTGCGACACCTCCGCCCTCACCCCTGCTTCACGAGCGATGCGAAACAATTCATCCAGCGCTTTCAAAATCCCACCGCTCTCACTCCGCATATGACTCACATAGATGCCATCAAACGGCGCGATCGCCTTCGTCACTTCCACCAACTCTTCCGTCTCCGAAAAAGTTCCCGGCAAATAAATGAGCCCAGTGGACATACCCACCGCACCATCCTCCATCGCTTTCTTCACCAGCCCCTGCATCTTCGCAATCTCCGCTGCCGTCGGCGGACGTTTGAAAGAACCACCCATCACCTGCCCACGCACTGTTCCATGCCCGATGAGAGTCGCTACATTCGGCGACACCAGCGCATCCTCCAATTCTTTAAAATACTTGCCCACATCCAACCGTGACGAGCCACAATTCCCCAGCACGATCGTCGTCACCCCCATCCGCACGAAGTTCTCCGCCAACGGCTGCTTCTCCACCCCTTCTGCGTGCGTATGCACATCGATGAACCCCGGAGCTACCACCAATCCCTTCGCATCCAACGTGTGCTTCGCCTCGCCCTTCAACTCCTTCCCGATCGCCGCAATGCGTCCATCCTTGATCCCCACATCCGCGAAATACGCCGGGTTCCCCGTGCCATCGGCGATACGTCCGCCCTTGATCAACCAATCGAACTCAGCCGCAGTGACACATTGGATACCCGCCAGAAACACCAGACTGAAGCGAATGAGTTTTCTCACGCCCCCTTTATGCCAAAACCTTTTCCCCCATACCACCCAGAAACGCACGGCCCTCATGATGTTCCACACCGAGCGGCGTAGCACAATGCTACGTGCTGCCGGATTCCAGCCGGCAGTTAGCAGACATGCGACGCAGCATACCGCGCTTTTTGAACCTTGCTCCCTGCCCTCATGTCAGATAGCTAAGAGCCCGTTATTCATTCTGTATGGAAGCAAAGGCCCTAGTCATCGTGCCGACCTACAACGAACGGGACAACCTCCCGCCACTTGTAGCCAAGCTCCTTTCCCTGCCCATCCAGATTGATCTCCTCGTCGTCGATGACAATTCCCCCGATGGCACCGGCCAGATCGCCGATGACCTCGCCGCCAAGCACCCGCAAGTGAAGGTTCTCCATCGCGCCGAGAAGAACGGCCTCGGCCGCGCTTACTGTGCCGGATTCGCCTGGGCCTTGGAACGTGGCTACGAATACATCATGGAGATGGACGGCGATTTCTCGCACAACCCCGATGACATCGCCAAGTTCCTCGAAGCCGCGAAAGATGCCGACCTCGTCATCGGCTCCCGCTACTGCAACGGCATCCGCGTCATCAACTGGCCCCTCACCCGTCTCATGCTCAGCATGGGCGCTGGCATGTATGTCCGCATCATCACCGGCATGCCCTTCAGCGATCCGACCGGCGGCTTCAAATGCTTCCGCCGCCACGCGCTGAAATCCATCGACCTTGATAACGTCAGATCAAACGGCTACAGCTTCCAAATTGAGCTTACCCACAAACTCTGGCGACAAGGCATGCGCGTCGTCGAAGTCCCCATCATCTTCACCGACCGCTTTCAAGGCACCTCCAAGATCTCGCGCAAAATCGTTTACGAAGCCGTCTTCATGGTCTGGCGCCTCCTCTTCCAAAACGGCCTCCGCCGCTGGCCCAAGAAACCATAAACACCCCGTGACCATCCCAAGTTAGAGATGATAAAGCGGAACTTCCCCCCACTGGTAGCCCGGGCGTCATCACCTGTGAGTTATAGCGGCGTCTCCCAGTTGCCCATCAGCCTCCTGAGAAACTAGAGGCGTAACTCATTGATATGCAACACAGCGCCCTATTCTTGTTTCTCACGTCATTGCTCCCCGCGCAGCGGGGTTGGTTCGCTAACCAGAAACCAAAAGAGCATCCACTCCGATCCTGCCCCCATTTTCATACTGTCAAAAATCACCCTTAGCGCCTTTTTGCGACCAGCTCCCCGCCCATCTGCTGGTTGAAAAATTATTTAAACATTCTCCGTGACGATTTTGCGACAGCCCTGTCAAAACTCCATAGCCGCTTAAGGATTGCCAGGGGAGCGCGACGGAGTTGTTCCGACTGCGCGTATAATCGGCTAGGCAGACGCAGGACAGGTGGGGAACCATCGGACGTCGCAGTCGGGTCATTATCCGAGACGTTCTGGCGGCGAAGGATTGGGGGATCCTTCGCCGCCTTGATTCCCTTCGAAATTCTTCGCGCTCTCGTCATCTTCCATTCCCCTTAGGCTTATGAGACATATCCTTTCATTTTCTATCTGCAACCTCACGAAACCCTTTCCTTCCCTATGTTTTTCATATATTCTACCTTTAACACCTTGACCAAATCACCTGATTTTACCCGTGGGCAGATTTGAACATCTCGAATTCGACGGCCTGGGCCGCAAAGCCTCAGCAAGCCCTGCGATCACCCAAGCCTCGGACGAAAGCCGCCATCTCCACCGCGCTTGGGAAGCCGCTGGGAAAGGACACTTCGAGCCCGCTCTCCGTGAGTTCTCCAAAGTCCTCGAATTTAACCCTATGAATACCGAGGCATGGTCCGGTCAAATCCGTATGCTGATCGAGCTGGGTGAATACCACGAAGCCAATCTCTGGGCAGACAAAGGACTCGAAAAACTCCCCTCTGCCGCTCATCTTCTCGCCGCCAAGGCCGTCGCCCTCGCCCGGCTCGGCGATACCTCGGGTGCCCTGACCTATTCAGACAACGCCATGGCCGTCCCTGGTGAATCCGCCTACGTCTGGCTCTCCCGTGGTGATGTTTTCCTCAGCACTAAAGAGCCGCGCTTTACCGATTGCTTCGACCGCGCCTTCCAGCTTTCTCCCGCAGACTGGATCGTTCCTTGGTTTGCCGCCCGCATCTGTGCATTCTATAAAAAATTCGCCCTCGCCCTGAAACACGCTCAGAAAGCCTTGGAACTGGACACCACCCGCGCCGTGATCTGGGCCCAGCTCGGCCATTGCCAGATGGCCCTGAGCCTCGCCCATCTGGCTGAAAAATCATTTCACCGGGCCCGCGAACTCGACCCTCAATGCCCCGCTGCCTTTGAAGGCACCAAACAGCTCGCCCAGATGGGACTATTCGGACGTTTTTGGCTTAATATGCGACGCCTCTTTTCCTCATGAGTAAATCGAAGTTTGATTGGTTGCTGGCCAAGGCCGTTGAGTTGCAAGCCTCCGATCTTCACCTCATCGCCAATGTTTCGCCCGCTTTCCGCATCAATGGGGAGATCGTCATCACCAACAGCGATGTCTTGACCGAAACCGAACTGGCCGAGATCACCGCCAGCATCCTTACACCCGCACAGGCCAACCGCTTCGACCAGGAATGGGAGCTATGCGTCGCCCGCCTGCACGATCACGCTGGCCGTATCCGCATCACCTTCTACAAACGCAACGGCAATCCCGAACTAAGCGTGCGCTTCTGCGGCGACCGCGTCTCCTCCCGCGAAGAACTCGGCCTGCCGGAAAAGATAGATGACTTCGCCCGTCGCCCGCACGGCCTCATTCTTATCACCGGCCCGACTGGCGCAGGCAAAACCACCACGCTCAACTACCTGGTGAACCTCATCAACAGCGAACGCCGCTGCAAGATCATCACCATCGAGGACCCCATAGAATTCGTTCACCAGAACCAGCGCGCCATCATCGTCCAGCAAGAAGTCCAGACGGATACCCGTTCCTACAGTCGCGCCCTGATTCACGCATTGCGCCAAGACCCCGATGTGATTGTCGTCGGCGAGATGCGCGATCACGAAGCCATCAGCACCGCACTCACCGCCGCTGAAACCGGCCACCTCGTGCTTGCCACCATGCACTCGCCCGATGTCTCCCACGCCATGGAACGCATCATCGGCCTCTACGAAGGCAGCACGCAACGTCAGGTCATCATGCAACTCGCCAATGCGTTGCAGGCCATCATCGCCCAGGAACTCGTCCCCTCAGCGGACCGTGCCAAACGCGTCCTAGCCTACGAGATGCTCGTCGCCTCCGGGGCTGTCAGAAATCTCATCCGCGAAAACCACCTGCACATGCTGGATAACGTGATCCAGACCGGGGCCCGCGATGGCATGGTTCTCATGGACACCTGCCTCCACCAGCTCTACTGCAAGTGCCTCATCACCTACGACACCGCCGTGAGCCGAGCCCGCCACCCCGAACGCCTAACCCAACGATTCGCTTGACGTGTTAGTGGGGCAGGCGCCTCGCCTGCCATAGTCGAACAGGCGCCACCGCCCGTCCCGTCTCCTACCCCTTGCGTAAGCCTTGCTCCGAACTACAAAGGAGTTCCATCTATCAGCCCAGGATTGCGAGGAACGAGCTACCTTGGGTAAACGTCCAAAGAGAATATTACCCAACCGGGTTGCATCCTTCGGTTTCTCTTACCAAACATTGACCATGTAAACAAAAAGGCCGAACCCTCTCAGGTCCGGCCTTCTAAAATGCATTACTAAAATCTTACTTCAAACGAAGTGCGATTTGTTTGTCGATCTCCGCCGCCAGGTCGATATCCGAGGCACCAGCCTTCGTGCGCACTTGCACGATCACCTGCGTCACATTCGGATCCACTTCGGAAACCTTCACATAGACCGTGCGCTGATTGACCTTGGCTTCGATCGTCTTGTTGATCGTGTCTTCACGGTTCAACACACCGTTGGCCGCCAGAACTTCCTTCGAAGCTGCAAAAATCTGCGCCACCGGACGCTCATAGCTGCTGATGATCTTGTCCTTGATGAAAGGTACACCGGCCTTCTTATGACCATCCACCGTGCTTACGCAGCCCGTAAAAGATATCGCCATCGCGACCGCCGCCAACAAAATCATCCAGTTCTTTTTCATTCTGCCGGTTATGCAAGACGGAACCCCCTCCACCGTCAAGCCTTTATCCACCTTAAATCGTCCTCGTTCTCGTCGTCGTCCTTCGTCCTCGATCAGAGTGGTAGGGCTGGGTGTCCTCACCCGGCCGCCCTCATCTCAGCCGACAGCAGGAGGCTCTAACTCTTCCTGCTCTCGATGTTGGATGTTGGGCGTTCGATGTTCGATGTTTCCCAACCTGTCGCCTTCCTTTAATCTCTCCCCGACGTGAGCAACTCAACCGCCCCCGGCAAACTCAAACTGCGTCTGACACCCGCCGCTGAAAAAGCGGCCCGTTCCGGCCACCCATGGGTTTACGCCGAGCGCATCAAATCCCAGAACCGCCCCGGCGAACTCGGCGAACTCGCCGTCGTTTACGATCGCAACAACACCTTCATGGGCGTTGGTCTCTTTGACCCCGATTCCCCCATCCGCCTGCGCATGATTCACGCCGGTTCGCCCACGACCATTGACGACGCCTGGTGGACCAATCGCCTGCACACCGCTCTCGCCCTCCGCGAAGGCCTCGGCGGCAACCACACCACCGGATATCGTCTCATCTCCGGCGAAAACGATGGCTGGCCCGGCCTCGTCGTGGACCGTTACGACAACACCCTCGTCCTTAAACTCTACTCCGGCGTCTGGCTCCCGCGCCTGAACGAGATCACCGACCGACTACAGCAAACCATTAAACCACAGCGCATCATCCTGCGCCTGAGTCGAAACATCCAAACACTCGCCCAAGAAAAATTCTCCGTCACCGATGGCCAGATCCTTCGCGGCGAACCGCTCGAAGGCATCGTCGTCTTCCAAGAAAACGGCATCCGCTTCGAGTCTGATGTCCTGCGCGGCCAAAAAACCGGCTTCTTCCTTGATCAGCGCGATAACCGCCAACGCGTCGGTGATCTCGCCCAAGGCAAATCCGTCCTCAACGCCTTCAGCTTTTCCGGTGGCTTCTCCCTCTACGCTGCCTGTGGCGGAGCCAAAAGCGTCACCGACCTCGACATCAGCTCCCACGCCCTCGATGCCGCCAATCGCAATTTCGCCCTGAACGAACATCTGCCCACCGTAAAGCAATGCGAACATAAGTGCGTGCAAGCCGATGCCTTCAAATGGGTCGCCAGTACGCGAGAACGCTTCGACCTCGTCATCCTTGACCCACCTTCCCTAGCCAAACGCGAAACCGAACGCACCGGTGCCATCGCTGCCTATGAGAGCCTCGCAGCCAACGGCATCCGCTTATTGAATCGAGGCGGCATCCTCGTCGCCGCCTCCTGCTCCGCTCACGTCAGCCCTCAGGAATTCTACAACGCCGTCCTGAAAGCCGCCCAACTGAGCCGCCGCCCCTTCACCGAAATGGACCGCACCGGCCACGCCCCCGACCACCCCGCCACCTTCCCGGAAGCCATGTACCTAAAGTGCATCTACCTCCGCTTCACATAGCCCGATTGTAATCGTCCTCGTCGTCGTCCTTGAATCAAACTTCGTAAGAACCGGCCTGCTCACGGCTATTTATCGGAGTTCCACCCAGTCCCAAACTCTTTCCGCAACCGGTCATTCATCCCTCACCGCCCCTTAACCCTCGTCAGTTCTCCCATTTTCTCCTTCGACGTTTCCAAATCCGCGTGATCTGTGTTTAATCAGTGGCTAAAAAACCTTCCCCCAATCCTCCTCCTTAAACCCCACCAACCCCGCCTTATCCGTCAACGCAAACGGCCGCTTCACCAGATTCCCATTCTCACTGAGCAACTTCAGCGCCTCCTCCACTGATAACGTCGGCAGCTTCTCCTTCATATTCATAGCCTTATAATCCATCCCTGAAGTATTGAAGAGCTTCCGCAAATCCCCACCATAAATCTCCAACATCCGCTTCAACTCCGCCTTCGTCGGCGGCTGCTCCCGTATCGCCACTTCTTGAAACTCCACCTTCTTGCCTTCAAGAAACTTCATCGCCTTCCGGCAAGTATCACACCCACGATAAACATAAACCTTCGGTTTCATGCTTAAATTCTAATCAGCCTAACCTCGCTCGCCAAGCATGTCATAGCCATCACTCTTTGTATGTTTGTAGATCCATTTTGACATTTTGTCATTCCTTCGTCATTTGGATTTCGTCATTGGTCATTTCTTCCTTATCCGTGGCTAAAACAATTCTCGTGGCACCACGCCCGCCCTTCATTAGACTCTCCCCACCGTTGAGCCACTGATGCCCACGAAAACACAAATCGTCCTGCGCACGTTGCAGACCTACGAGTCACGCAACATCCTGTTCACCGAACCGGATGGTAGCTGGCCCATCGTCTGGGAACGCGCCCAAGGCAACTACGTCTGGGATATCGAAGGCCGCAAATACCTCGACCTCACCGCCGCCTTCGGCGTCGCCGCCGCCGGCCATGCGAATCCCCGAGTCGTCAAAGCTGGCCAAAAGCAAATGGGCAAGCTCCTGCACGCCATGGGCGATGTGCATCCGCACCCGCTCAAAGCCGCCCTCGCCCAAAAACTCAGCGATATCACCTTCGGTCGTTGGAAGAAAAGTGCCCAAGGCAAAACCATCTTCTGCAACTCCGGCTTCGAAGCCGTGGAAACCGCCCTGAAGACCGCTCACCTCGCCACCGGCAAGCCCGGCATCATCGCCTTTCAGGGAGCCTATCACGGCGTCGGCTATGGCGCGTTGAACGCGACGCATCGAAAACACTTTCACGGCCCCTTCCGCAAACAACTCAAGTCGTTCGGCCATTTTGTCTCCTTCCCCAAGACCTATGACGACCTGAAATCCATCGAGCAGCAGATTCGCGCACTCTTCAAAAAGCAAAAAATCGGCGCGCTCCTGCTGGAGCCCATGCAAGCCCGTGGCGGCATCAATCTTCCACCCGAGAGTTTCCTCAAACTCCTGCGCCGCCTCTGCGATGAGCACCAAGCCCTGCTCATCCTCGATGAGATCTACACCGGCTTCGGCCGCACCGGCCAATGGTTCGCCTGCGAACACAGCGGTGTAATGCCAGACCTCATCTGCCTCGGAAAAGCTCTCACCGGCGGCTTCCCGCTCTCCGCCTGCGTCGGCTCCGCTGCCGTGATGGATAAGGCTTGGCCGCCCTCGAACGGCGAAGCCATCCATACCTCCACCTTCCTAGGCCATCCCGTTGGCTGCGCCATGGCCCTCGCCCAGATCGATGAATTGCAGAAAAAGAAATTACCCGAGCGCAGCCGTAAACTCGGCCTTGTCTTGGAGAAATTGCTGAAGACCCTCAAGCCACCCACCGGTCTGAAATTTGAAGTTCGCGTCAGTGGTCTCATGGCTGGCCTCGAAATCCGCACGCAAGACAACCAGCCCGCCACTCATACCGTTTTGAAAACTATCAACCGCCTGCTCCAACGCGGCTTCATCCTGTTGCCCGAAGGCGAATTCGCCGACGTCATTTCTTTGACACCACCGCTCACCATCACCGAAGCCGGATTGCGCCGCACAGTGAAAGCCCTCGGCGAATGCCTCACGGAGGTGACCAAGTGAACCTCACCGAAATGCGCGCCCTGCTCACCCAGCACGGCATCATGCTCACCAAATCTCTCGGGCAAAACTTCCTGCACGATGGCAATCAACTCCGTCGCATCGCAGGCGCCGGTGAGATCAAGCCCGGGGACAAACTTCTGGAGATCGGTCCCGGCCTCGGCCCGCTCACCGAATTGCTTTTGGAGAACGGCAACGAAGTCCTCGCCATCGAAAAAGACCAACGCCTCATCCCGTTACTCCAATCACGCTTCGCCGAGAATAAGAACTTTACCCTGCTACACGCTGACGCCTTGCGCGTCGTCGAAGATCAGGAGCGCGATTGGCAGGACTGGAAGCTCGTAGCCAATCTCCCTTACTCCGTTGCCTCACCCATTCTCGTCGAACTCGCGCACAATCCTCGCAAGCCCGAACGCCTCATCGCCACGCTGCAACTCGAAGTCGCCCAGCGCCTAATGGCCGAAACTGACAGCGATGACTACGGCATTCTGACTTTGCTCGTGCAATTGCATTACCGCCCGATGGGGCTGTTCAAGATTCCGCCCGGCTGTTTCTTCCCGGCACCCGATGTCGATTCCGCCTGCATCAGCCTGATCCGTCGCGAACAACCTTTACTGCCCGTCGAACTTGTCCCCAAGTTCGAGCGCATTGTGAAAACCGCCTTCGGTCAACGTCGCAAAATGGCCATCAAACTCCTCAAACAAAACTGGCCCACCGAACAACTTGAAGCCGCCTTCAACACCGTTGGCCTCCCATTGCAGATTCGCGCGGAGAAAATCTCTCTGGAACAATTCGCTGCCCTTACCAAAGCCCTCGCTTAATTAATCTTTATGGCCGAAGAAATTTTTGATGTCGTCAATGACCGCGACGAAGTGATCGATCAAAAGCCCCGTCGTGAAGTTCATCGCCTCGGCCTGAAACACCGTGCCGTGCACATCATCGTCACGAATGCGAAAGGCGACGTCTTCATGCAGAAACGCTCCATGAGCAAGGACTCCTCACCCGGCCTCTGGGACACCTCCGCCGCCGGCCATGTGGATAGCGGCGAAGACTACGACACCTGCTCCATCCGCGAACTCCGCGAAGAGATCGGCATCTCCATCGTAAAAACCCCACGCCGCCTCTGCTACATCACAGCTTGCAAAGAAACCGGCCAGGAATTCGTCTGGGTCTATCACACCGTCTCCGAAGGTCCCTTCGTCCTGCACCCCGAAGAGATCGAAACTGGCGATTGGTTTACCGCTAAGCACCTCGACGAATGGACCGCGACGCGCCCCCAAGACTTCGCCATCTCATTCTTGAAAGTCTGGTCCCACGCTAAAAAGTTTCTCTAGCGCATCCTCGCATCTACAGATATGCCGCATTTGGCCCCTCTGCGATTGCCTTATGCGACAGACTCGTTATCGTCTGGGCCATCACACATGTCCCAAACTGACACCATTCGCCCAAGCCTTGGCAAGCGTGCATCCACTTGGCTACTAATTTTTCCCTTACTATTTCTCGCTACACGATTCATTTGCGCCGCTGAACTCCCCGAGAAGCGACAGCCCTGGACCACCTCCCGCATCATCGGCACTGCGGAAGCACCACCGCCTTACCGCGCCGAACGCACCTTTCCTAAGCTCCAATTCAAGAACCCCGTGGAAATGGTCGCCCTGCCCGGCACCGATCAAATGGTGTTGCTCGAACAACGTGGACCAGTCCATGTCTTCAAGAACGACGGCCAAGCCACGAACACCCAAGTCATCCTCGATCTCAAAAAAGAGTTGAAGCAACACCACGAAAGCTACGGGATGATTTTCCACCCTGATTTCAAAAAGAACCGCAAAGTTTACATCTGCTACATCACTAAGCCTGACGTCGAGAACGGCACACACGTCTCCGAGTTCACCCTGCCCGATACCCAACCGCTCCGCATCGATCCCAAGAGCGAACGCATCATCATCACGTGGCGCTCCGGCGGCCACAACGGCGGCTCACTCCAGTTCGGCCCCGATGGCATGCTCTACATCTCCTCCGGCGATGGCGGCCCCGCCAGCCCTCCCGATCTCTACAAGACCGGCCAGAACCTGAACGACCTCATGTGCTGCGTCCTGCGCATCGACGTCAACAAACCCGTTGGTGATAAACTCTATTCCGTCCCCGCTGATAATCCTTTCGTCAAAACACCCGGCGCCTGCCCGGAGATCTGGGCCTACGGTTTCCGCAATCCGTGGAAGATGAGTTTCGACCCCGTCACCGGCGCGCTTTGGGTCGGCGATGTCGGTTGGGAGATTTGGGAACTCATCTACAAAGTGCAACGCGGCGCGAACTACGGCTGGAGCGTCATGGAAGGCCCGCAACTCGTTCACCCAAATGAACCGCTCGGCCCTACACCCGTCACACCGCCCACTTACGTTCACTCTCATTCCGTCGCCCGCTCTATCACCGGCGGCTACGTCTATCGCGGGAAGAAATATCCCGACCTCGTGGGCAAATACATTCACGGCGATTGGGTCACCGGCAAGATCTGGGCCTTGCGCGAAGTGAAAGATGGCAAGCCCGAGGTGCAGGAGATCGCCAGCTCTCCCATCCCCATCATCTGCTTCGGTGAAGATCATAACCGCGAGCTCTACGTCGTCAGCTACGATGGCGGCATCTTCGAACTGCTTCCGAATAGAACAACCGCCGTCGCCACCAGTTTCCCCAAGAAACTCAGCGACACCGGCCTCTTCTACTCTACCGCCAAGCATCAAGTCGCCAAAGGCGTCTTGCCTTACGACATCAATACCGAAATGTGGTCTGATGGCACCAGCGCCGAACGCTTCATCGCCCTGCCCGGCACCAACGTCATCAGCAAATTCCTGAAAGGTGATTTCAGCAAAGGTGAAACGAAAGATGCGTGGCGCTTCCCCACGAACACCGTCTTCGCCCGCACCGTTTACGTGGAACTGGAGAAAGGCAACCCCGCCACCCGTCGCCGTCTCGAAACCCAAATCCTCCACAACACCGGCGATGATTGGAAAGCCTACAGCTACCATTGGACGAAAGATCAAAAAGACGCCGTGCTCTACGATGGCGACGGCAAAGAGGAAACCTATCAAGTCAAAGACTCTGCGAATGCCAAACCGCACCCGTGGACTTGGCGCTACTCGAATCGCACCGAATGCATGGTTTGCCACCTCACCCGCACCGGCACCATCCACAGCTTTGCTGCTTTTCAATTGGACCGCGAAATCACCCACGCTGGCAGCAAACGCAATCAGATGGACGTGCTGAAACAACTCGGCCTCTTCCAATATCCCGTGCCGAAATATCAGCGCATGGCCTCGCTCAAGGACGAGACCGCCACTGTGAATGAGCGCGCCCGCGCTTATTTGCACGTCAATTGCTCGCACTGCCACCGCTTCGGCGGCAGCGGCGCCTCCACCGTGGATTTCCGTTGGGAAATGGCCAATGACAAAATGCTCGCCATCGACGCCGCCCCCTCGCAAGGCACCTTTGGCCTCGATAATCCGCACGTCATCACCGCCGGTCGCCCGCATGAATCCGTGCTGCTCTACCGCTTCGCCAAGCTTGGTCGCGGCCACATGCCCTACCTCGGCGCGCAAGAAGTCGATACCACCGCTCTGAAACTTCTCGAACGCTGGGTCCGCGAACTCAAATCCACAAACAACCTCGCTCCCGTTTCTTTCACTCAACCGGCGAAGCTCGACACCACCTCCCAAACCCTCGCCGCCATCTGCTCTCTCGAAGGCGAGCCAAAGAAATGGAGCACCCAAGAACGCGACGACCTCATCCAACGCGGCCTCGCCTCCACCCGTCCAGAAATCCGCGAACTCTTCGAACGTTTCCTACCACCCGATAAGCGCAGCCGCACCCTCGGCACAAACATCCGCCCCGGCGACATCCTCTCACTCAAAGGCAACATCGAACGCGGTCGTACCCTCTTCATGAACGCCAGCGGCCTGCAATGCACCCAATGCCATCAGATGAACGGTACCGGTCGCAACTTCGGCCCTGACCTCAGCACCATCGGACGTAAATACGACCGCGCCAAAATCCTCGAGAACATCCTCGAACCCTCACGCAACATCGACCCCGCCTTCAAGAGCTACAACGTCGAAACCAAGGATGACCTCGCCTACACCGGCTTCCTCCTCAGCCGCACCTCGACTGAGATTCAACTCAAAGATGCCAACGCCCAAATCATCAAGCTCGCCGCCAAAGACGTGGATAAAGTGCAGGAACAAAAACTCTCCGCCATGCCCGAAATGCTCCTCCAATCATTGACCGCCCAAGAAGCCGCCGACCTCGTAGAATTCCTCTATTCATTGAAGTAAGCGTCGAAGCACCCGACCATGGTAGGGCTGGCTGTCCTCAGCCGGCCGTCGCCGAAGCATCTGGTCTTTCTTACTCAGCAGCTATCACTGACGACTAAGAACTCCCATCTCCTTCTCCCCTCGGCAGGGGAGAAGGCCGGGATGAGGGGTGCCCCCTTTCGTCGTCGTCCTCGTTCTCGTCGTCGTCCTCGATTTTCACACCACCTTTCTCTCTTCCCTCCGACTCCCTTCTGCCTCATGCTCCCTTCCCGCATGCTGCTCCTGTTCGACATCGGCAACACTCACACGCACGTGGGCCTCGCGACCAATTCCAAGGTCCTGCGTCAAACGAACATCCCCACCGCCGAATGGTCGCACCGCACCGTGCAGGTAAAGCTCCAGTCCTTCGTCGGCACTCGCGATATCACCGGCGTATCCGTCTGCAGCGTCGTCCCGCGCGCCACCGCCAATGTCCTCAGAGCCGCTGCCGGTTACGGCAAAGTCCCCACCATCGTCCTCAACCACAAAAACGTCACCGGCGTCGGCATCAAGTATCCCCGCCCCGCCACCATCGGTCCCGACCGTCTCGCGAACGCCATCGCTGCGAGCCATTTCTACAAATCACCCGTCGTCGTCGTGGACTTCGGCACCGCCGTGACCTTCGACGTTGTTGACCGGAACAAAAACTACATCGGCGGTATCATCGCTCCCGGCCTCTCCGCCATGACCGATTACCTCCACGAAAAAACCGCCCTCCTCCCGCGCATCAAGATTCGCGATGTGAAAAGCGTCGTCGGCAAGAACACCGAGGAAGCCATGCTCATCGGTGCCGTGCAAGGCTATCGCGGCCTCGTGCAAAAACTTATCCACGAACTCACCCGCGAACTCAAATCTCCGAAACTCCCCGTCATCGCCACCGGTGGCTACGCTCCATTGATGGCTAAAGGCCTGAAAGAGATCACTGAAGTCCGTCCTACTCTCACACTCGAAGGCCTGCGCCTGAACTGGCTAGGGAATCATAGGGTGGAGTAACAACCAGTGACCAAACATTCAATGCATGAAACATTTCGACTCTCCTGCACGTTTCGGCACACGATGAAAATGCACCTTACAGAATCGGATGAAGCATTCTCCATGGCTCCACTGGATAAATAATTTCGTTAAAATATTACGAAGCGACATCAATTTGCCTGAAACAAATTTTACATCCACCCCTAAAAGTATGATCACCCTCATCTCCGGCACCAACCGCGCTGACAGCAACACCCGCAAAGTCACCGCTGAGATCGAAGCCATCTACCGCGACCTCAAAGTCCCCACGCAAACCCTTGATCTCGTTGATCTCCCTGCTGACCTCTTCACCCCTGCTGCCTACAGCATCAAGCCTGTCGGCTTCACCAAGTTCAGCGATGCCATCCTGAACTCTGATGGCCTCGTCGTCATCACCCCTGAGTACAACGGCGGCATGCCCGGCGTCCTGAAATACTTCATCGACATGCTGAAATTCCCGGAAGCCTTCGAGCACCGCCCCGTCTGCTTCGTCGGCGTCGCTGCCGGAATGTTCGGTGCTCTCCGTCCCGTGGAACACCTGCAACAGATCTTCGGCTATCGGAACGCCCACATCTACCCCGCCCGCGTCTTCGTGCCCGGCGTCATGAACCAGCTCGATGCCACCGGCAAACTCAAAGACCCCGAACTCCGCGAACGCTTCAAGCAACAAGCCGAAGGCTTCACCACCTTCGTCGAAAAGTTGAAGGGCAAATCCCTGCGCCCATAGCATAACATAGCCGCCCTCGTAGCGTAGCGCCCGCATCCTGTGGATGGGTTAAAGCGGCATCCTGCCGCGTTACCCCAGCGTAGCCGACGACATCAGTCGGAGCTGCCTTTTCATTGGACCGCGGCTGTGTTCCGCCTTAGCGGAACCAGCCGCAGCGCGTGAGAATTCCAAACCGATTCCCACCTCGCACGTCTCAATACCCACCCGCCCCAATCCCACCACTCTTCCCCTCCACCACCTGCCCCGCCTTCTCCGCCGCTTCGCGCTTCCGATAATCATCCATCATCGCCGCCGTCGCCGTCGCGCCACAACGCGAGCCGCCCAAGTCACGCACCTTAATCAAGCCATCCAGATCGCGCACCCCACCTGCGGCCTTTACTTGCACTGCCGCCGACACATTCGCCCGCATCAACGCCAGATCATGCTCCGTCGCGCCCTTATA
This sequence comes from Verrucomicrobiia bacterium, assembly GCA_036405135.1. Classification (NCBI taxonomy): domain Bacteria; kingdom Pseudomonadati; phylum Verrucomicrobiota; class Verrucomicrobiia; species Verrucomicrobiia bacterium. Next base: position 93,855 of record DASWYF010000040.1, read on the forward strand.
ATTGTAGCTCCCATCCGCCTGCTTCACAAAACCATACCCGCTCGAAGTCTTCACCCATGCCACCCCGGCGCGCTCGCTGAGCTGACACAACTTCTGCTTGAACTCATCGCTGCTCAAGCCCGCGCCACCCTTCGTCAGATAATCATTCTCAAAGATCACCTTCACCCTGGCCCCGTGCTTCTTCGCCTCATCACAGACCGCCTTGATGTCCTTCTCCACGTACGCCCAATCACCGCTCAGCGCCTTGCCGATATTGATCACCATGTCGATCTCCTTCGCGCCATCTTTGCACGCCAGCTCCGTCTCATACCGCTTGGACTCCGTACACGCATTCCCATGCGGAAACCCGATCACCGCCCCCACGATCACATCCGAGCCCTTCAACCATTGCACCGCCTGCTTCACCGCGTAAGGTTTGATGCACACCGAAGCCACCCCATACTTCGCCGCCAGCTTGCACCCGTCTTCCAATTCCTGATCCGTCATCGTCGGATGCAGCAGTGAGTGGTCAATCATCTTCGCCAATTCTTCGTAAGTATATTTCATAAAAATTTATATATTCGAACCATCAAAACCGTATTGAAAACGTAAGCGCTCTCACCCCTCTCCCCTCGGAGGGGAGAGGGCCGGGGTGAGGGGTGCCTTCTTTGTTTTCTGAACGCTCATTGAAAATTAATCTGCAAAATACGGCGCCAACACATTCCTCGCCACCTTCAACGCCTCCTGCCGTCCCTCCAACGTCTTCCCGAACGTGTCATCCTCCACCTCGATGCACACCGGCCCGCGATACGTCGTCTCCATCACCGCACTCATGAACCTGCCCCAATCGATATCCCCATACCCCGGGATACGCGGCTGATGCCACTCCAGCGGATGCGCAAAAATCCCCACCTGTTGCAGGCGATCCCGCTTCATCTTCATATCCTTCGCATGCAGATGAAATAGCTTGTCCTGAAACTCCTTCAACGGCCCCATCGGATCCATCTGCTGCAAAATGAAATGCGACGGATCATAATTCAGCCCGAAATGCTTTGAATCAATGTCGCTAAAAGCCCGCCGCCAGATCACCGGCGTCGTCAGCAGATTCTTCCCGCCCGGCCACTCATCCTTCGTGAAAAACATCGGACAATTCTCGATGCCGATCTTGATATCATGATCCTCCGCCAGCTCGATGATCGGCCGCCACACCTTCAAGAAACGCGGCCAATTCTCATCCACACTCTTCGTCCAATCCCGCCCCACAAAGGTGTTCACATTCTTCAACCCCAACACCGCCGCCGCCTTGATCACCTTCTTGAGATGATTCACCGCCACCCGCGACACCTCCGCATTCGGGTCCAGCGGATTCGGATAATACCCCAACGCCGTGATACCCACTCCATGCTTCGCACTCAGCGCCCGCACCTCCTCCGCCTTGGATTTATTGAACCCCTCTACGTCGATATGCGTGATCCCCGCATATTTCCGCTCCGCCTTCCCCTGCGGCCAGCACATCACCTCCACGCATGAAAACCTCTCTTGCGCCGCAAACGCCAGCACCTGATCTAAATCCAATTCCGGCAAAATCGCCGACACAAATCCCAGTTTCATAAATTTTTAATTTTAAGAATTATTAAGAACTCTTTCACAGGGTGCGTACAATTTGTACCCACCCTCAGCGCACTCGGGATGGTAGGGCGCGGTATTCTTACCGCGCCGCCGCCGAAGCATCTGCCCTCACAACCTCACCGCACCTGTGAAAAACACCCAAACGCTCCACCACCCTCGCCCCTCGGAGGGGAGAGGGCCGGGGTGAGGGGTGCCCCGTATCGTTAATTCGCCTCACGGCTCCACCACCCTCTGCCTGAGTTTCTTCCCCCACTCCATCGTCGCCTTGAACTTCGGCGATTGCTTCACCTCATCATCCGCATACTGCAGCAGCCCCCAACTTCCCCACTTGCTCCACTGGCTCACGCTGGAGAAATGGCACAGCAGATCCCCACCCACCGCCTCCCACGCCGCATAATACTTCTGATAGATACCCTGCATCCTCGGGTGCGCATTCGCCGCGTGCAACAACTTCGTCAACGCCGCGTCATTCTCGCCCCCGGCCACGCCCACAAAATGTTGCCCCGCCTCATAACACACCAGCTTCAATCCATGCTGTGCCGCCACCTTCCGATTCTCCTGCATCCACCGGATGCACTCCGGCAACGCATTCGTCTCCACATAATCCAAGAATTTATCCACGGACCACGCCGCTACATCCGCCGCCGTCAATCGCTTCCCCTCCTTCGGAATATTCATCGAGATATACGGCGCGATCGCCAGCACATCCGCGTTCTTCCCCGCGTCTTTCCACCCCGTCACCTCCTTGCTCACGTGACTGTTCGCTGCTTGTGATGGCAATACTCGCACCAATCGTTCTTTTCCGCCGAACACCTCTTCCCAGATACGAAATATCTCCTGCGACCGGTGCGCCGTGTAACGCCATGCCCCCTCCCACGTCTTCGTGGCAAAACCCAGTTTCACACCCTGCTCACCCGCATACTTGCTCTGCTGGAATTGCCCGTTCCACACCTCATTGGAATACTCCACATACACCCGCCGCTGCGCATTCAGCCTCTCCTTCACCAGCTTCGCGAACTCCCGCACATACTCATCATCCGCCTCATGCGGCAGGCAGAACCACGGGTCCGATTCCAACCGGTTCGCCAGATCACACAACAACTCCACCGGAACACCCTCGCGCGTATAAGTCGCATCCTCCGGCTTGGGCCGGTCCGACCACTTCTTCTGCTTGGAATTGTTCGTCTCCTGAAAATCCATGAACCGCAAACTCGCCATGCCCTGCCAGCGCTTCAGAAAACTCGGATTCCAAGGATTCTTCGCCGCCTGCTCCGCGCTGAAGCCCGGCATCAACACCTTGATATTGCGGATCGGATTTTCCGCCTTCGTCTCTTTCAAGCGCAGGAAAAAACCGCCACCCTTCGCGTCGATGTTCACCACCATCTTGCCCGGCGCACTGGAAACCACCTTTCCCTTCGACAGCTCGATCTTTCCTTCACCCTCCCATAACACTGTCCACTCACCACTCGGATAATGCCCGCCCTCAATCGTGCACAAAGGCGTCTCCGCAAAACACCCCGCCTCTAATCGCTTGATCCACCCACGCTCATCCAGCTCCAGCTTCGGCCCCTTGCCCCAGCCCTCTCCTTGCCTCTGGCTGATCCACTGCCGCGATAACCGGAATACATCCACAAACGGCAACTCCGTATTCCAATCCGCCGGCCCCGCCAGATTGATTCCCAATGCGGGTTTGGCCTTCACCTCCGACGCGATAGTTTCACTTGGCGCAAGAACGCAAAGACTCAAGCTCAGCAGCAGTAATCGTAACCAGGTGATTTTCATAAAACTCACTTCAATTTGACCCACTTTTTTCCCTCACTGCTCTTGAGAATCGCCTCGCACAACTGCACCTCATGGTGCCCATCCGCCGCCGTCGCAAACAGCACCGCCGTCTTGCGCCCGCTCGCGATGTGCTCATACACCGCGCGATAATGCATCTTGTGACTGTCCGGAAACCCTTCCGGATGCCCGCCCGGATAATCCGTGAAACCCGCAACATCTTCACTGAACCCGGCCGTAGCCCGTTGGAGGATCTGGTTCGGCTCATCGCGGCGTCCCACCAAAATCTCATTCGGCTGCTGCAAATCCCACCGCACACTTCCCTTGGTTCCGTAGATGCCCAGCGCCAGACTGCACTTCCACCCCGCCGCCACCTGCGAGATGCTCGCATTCGCATGCGTGCCATTCACGAAACCATGCTTCGCCTGGCCGAACTTCAGCAGCACCGTTCCAAAATCTTCCGTGTCCACAGCGTAAGGCACCATCGTCTTCGGATCAATCTTTGCGAACGTCTGCACCTCACCCTTCGGCCGGTAACGCGTCTTGTGAAACGTCTCCAGATGCGCGAACACCGCCTCCGCCTTCGTCCCCAACATGAACGACACCGCATCGATCCAGTGCGTGCCTATGTCACCCACCGCGCGCAGCTTGCCACCCTCACTCGCCAGCAAACGCCAGTTGTAATCCGTCGCCTGTAACAACCAGTCCTGGAAAAAATGCCCCTGCACATGGATGATCTCGCCCAGATCACCCCGAGCCACCATCGCCCGCATCTGCAATACCGCCGGGAAAAACCGGCACATGTAATTCACCGCGAACACTGGCGCATTCGCCTTCTGCACCGCCTTGACCACCTTCACCGTCTCCTTCGCTGTCATGCCCAGCGGCTTCTCACACACCACATGCTTGCCCGCTTTCAACGCCGCGAGCGATTGCTCCACATGCACCTTGTTCGGCGATGTGATATGGATGACATCCACATTCGGCGAACGATACATCGCCTCGTAATCGTAATCCCCATACACCTCCGGGATGCCCCACTTCTCCGCCGTCGCTTTCGCGTTCTTCGTGGAACCGCAGATCGCCGTGACCTGCACGCCCAGCCGTTTCAGCGCCTCGATATGCACCGGCCCGATGAATCCCGTGCCGATGACGCCCACGCGCAGTTGATGCAATGGTTTGCTCATGTGTTGTTACTTCCCAAAAGCGAAAAATTCCGGTTGCGCACCCAGCTTCGGACGCGCTGGCCCGCTCTGCTGTCGTGCCCCCAAAACGTTCTGAAACTCATACCGATCCGCCCGGTATAGCGTATCTTCTAACCACAGCGGTTCGCCAAGTGCCGTGAAACCAGTGGCCCGCACCCATAGTGCAGCCGTTCCAGTGGAGACGCCCAGCAGCTTCGCATCTGCTGCGGGCAAGCTCAAGGCCCGGATGGTCTGTTCCGCGCCACCCAGTCGTATACCCAACTCATCCTCCAACAATGCATACAGCGAACCCTTCAACTGCGCCTTCGTCAGCCGTGGACAAAACCGCGCCACCACAAACCGCCGCTCAAGGATCACTGGCTCCTCATCCGCCAACCGCAACCGCTCGAAATAATGCAGCGCCTCTTCCGTCTCGATCTTCAGCGCCTCACCCACCTCCGCCCGCACCTCACCCGCCTTTGTGATCTGATGACTCAACACCTTCGTCGCCGGCTTCAATCCACAAGCCTCCGCCTTCTCCGTGAAACTCACCAACTGCCTCAAATCATTCTGCAAACCACCGGCCCGCACAAAGGTCCCCACACCCTTGCGAAACTCCAACGCCCCTGAAACCACCAGATGCGATAACGCCTTGTTCGCCGTCACCCGGCTCACCCGATACTTCGTGGAGATCTCCCGCTCCGTCAGAAACTTCGCCCCCGGCCCATACTCACCCTTGCTCAACAACACCCGCAACCGGTCATGCAACTGATGATAGACCGGGTCCCTTACCAGCTCTGTTTCTCGCGCAACTGTCATTGTGGACTAGTGGCTAGTCCACACTATAGATAAAGTCAAGTTTTTCAACTGCAGATTTATCCACCCATCCTCAGGATATGATTGCCTATAGCCTTTAGCAGGAGAAGCTACACTTCACACCTTTTAGCATTTCCAGGATCAGGTTCATACAAGCCCTAGCTTGACCATCCGCTGATCAAAATTGAAACTGGCTCATCATGCATCGCTTGTTGAGCCTTTTTCTTTTGGCATTCGCCATCCCCGCCACGGCGCAGGTGGAGCGCATCTGGTTGACGCACAAATCCGCCACGCCTTCGCATATCGTCATCAGTTGGCAAACTAAACATCCCGGCGACTCCATCGTCGAATTCGGCACCTCCGACCAACTCGGTGAAACCGTAAAAGTCTCCGGCTCACAAACCCTCCATCACGTCGAGATTCCGCTAAAGCAAACCGACGCCACCTACCACTACCGCGTCAAAACCGGCACTCAAGTTTCTGAGATCGCCACGTTCAAAGGCTATCCCACCAAAGAACTCCGCGTCGCCCTCGTCGCCGATTGGGGCTTCGCGAAACCCGACTTCACCGCGCTGAAGAAAGACGATATCCACCTCCTCCTCACCTCTGGCGATAACGTCCCCAGCCTTCATCAATTCTGCGGTGCGGGCGTCACCAACTGCACCAAAGCTTTCAGCACTCTAATCGACTCCCAGCTTGACCTTTTCCGCAGCACACCTTTCCTGCCCGCCCTCGGAAATCACGACCGCGAGATCCGTCCACGCGGTCCCAAACCACCCGCAGAGAATGTTTACGATACCAACGCCCTCGCCTACCGCACCTTCTTCGAATTGCCCGGTGATGAATGGAAATGGACCTTCGACATCCCCGGCTTCGATGCCCGCTTCATCGCCCTCGATCTGAATCATATCCAAGACATCGGCACCACTTGGCAAACCTGCCACGCCCTCGCCGAAGGCTCCGAGCAATTGAAGTGGTATGAAGACACGATGAACTCCACCAAAGCGGGCCACGTCATCACCATCTACAACGAAAAGAATTCCTCTATCCGATTCCAAGCCAAAGGCAAATGGGGCCAGTTCATCCAGAAAGGCTCCCTTGCCATCACCGGCTTCGGTTACTTCGCCGAACGTGCCGAAGTGGATGGCTTCAGCTACTACAACACCGCCCTCAAAGGCAACGGCGATAAATACCCCGACCCCAAATCCGCCTTCTTCGCCAGCGAACACAGCTACATCCTCCTCACCTTCAAAAAAGAAACCGGCGAGATGACCGTCGCCTTAAAAGCTATGGACGGTCGTGTGCTCGACCAAAAGACATTTCAGAAACGAAAACCTTAAACCTCTTCTTCGTCCGTATATTCTGCGTTTTCTGTGGTTCCTTCCCGGCTGAAAACTGAACACTGAAAACTTGAAACTCTGATGAAATCAGCCCGCATCGGCCTTATCCGCCATTTCGAAGTCGCCACGCCCATGCCCTCCGGCTGGTTGACTTCCGCGGACCTGTCCCGCTGGCTAGACGATTACAACCGCGCTGAGGTCATCCGCAAACCACTCGACCTCGGCGGCATCACTTGGCGCAAATGCCTCTCCAGCGATCTCCCGCGTGCCTACACCACTGCCCAAGCCGCCTTCTCCGGCACCGTCCAGCAGATGCCCGAACTGCGCGAAGCCGAATTCCTCCCCTTCGCCACTGGCCAACTCCGCATGCCCCTGCTCGCCTGGCGCCTGATGCTCCGCCTCGCCTGGCTTAGCTCCCATAAATCCCAGCACACCGCCAAGACCGCTTTCATGAGTCGTCTAAACTTCCTCTCCACCGAAGTCCTCGCCAAGACTCAGGAGGACACCCTCATCGTCAGCCACGCTGGCATGATGGCCTTCCTCCGCAAAGAACTCCTCAAACACGGCTACACCGGCCCCAAATTCAACATAGCCGAAAACGCCAAACTCTACGTCTTCAAAAAACACCCGTAGCCGCCGAGTTATGGAGGCTGAGCCCACATTAGCCGACAAAGGAGGCTCTAACCTTCCTCCTCTTGATGTTGAAAGTTGGGCGTTCGATGTTCGATGCTTTAGAACGCTCGTCCTTCGCCCTTCTCCCTTCGTATTTCCCCCTGAAACTTCCCCCTAGCGTTTCTCCCCCTTTTCCCTATCCTTCCCGCCCTAAATTGGTCGGACTTAACGGTTCAGCCATTTACCCGGTAAGGACAGGTATTACCCCGTCCCTGACTGAACATATGAAAAACGAACGCACAACGCGCCTGATCACCGGCCTCAACCGGTCAACGAATCGCTGTTACCTGTCGCTGTGCCTCGCCCTCGCCTTTTTCATCTCGCTCTCAGCTTTCGCCGCTGAACCCAAAGTCCTCAAATACATCCCCTACAAACCCGGCAGCGACCTCACTGCTTACGAGCAAGAACGCTGCAAGCTGGACCTGTATCTGCCTGCCAAACCCGGCTTCCCCACCCTCGTTTGGTTCCACGGAGGCGCCTTGAAGACCGGCGATGCTGACATGGAATTCACCCAGAAGATCGCCCGATCGCTCGTGGATGCCGAAATCGGCTTCGTGATTGTTCATTACCGTTACAGCCCAAAAGTGACCTATCCCGCGTATTTACAAGATGCCGCTGCATCCTTCGCGTGGACTGTCACGAACATCGCGAAACACGGCGGTAACCCCGAGAAAGTTTTCCTGGGCGGTCATTCGGCCGGTGGTTACCTCGCCGCCATCGTGGGCTTGGATGCCAAACGACTGAAAGAGTTCGGCCTCCCGCTGGAGAGCGTCGCCGGTATCATCCCCGTCAGCGGCCAGATGATGACGCACTACACCATCCGTGAGGAGCGCGGTTTGGAAAAATATAATGTCATCGCAGATGAAGCCGCGCCCATTTATCACGTGCGTAAAGTAACTCCGCCCATGCTCGTTCTCTATGCGGACAAGGACATGGCCACCCGCGAGGAAGAGAATGTCTATTTCGTCTCCACCATGAAAGCCGCTGGAAACAAGCGCGTGCAAGGCGTCCTGGTGAAAGACCGCGATCACGGCAGCATCGCCCGTAACATTGCGAATGCCGAAGACCCCGCCCGCCTCGCCATCGTAAACTTTATCACCGAAGCCTCCCTTGAACGCGAAAAGTCAAAAGCAGCGAAATGATTGCAGCTTCCGGGAATTCAAAACTTAAAATTTAAAACTTAGAATTATTCAGTCCATGAGCAGCCACTCTCCCAAGACGAGCACCGAGATCCGTCAGTCGTTCCTCGATTTCTTCAAATCGAAGCAGCACACCATCGTCCCCTCGTCCAGCCTCATGCCGGACAGCCCGAACCTGCTCTTCACGAACGCCGGCATGAACCAGTTCGTGCCTATCTTCCTCGGTGAACGTAAGGCCGACGTCTCCCAGTGGGCTGGTGCAGTCCCCGGTAGCGACACGCGCGCCGCAGACACGCAGAAATGCATCCGCGCCGGTGGCAAGCATAACGATCTCGATGACGTCGGTTTGGACACCTATCACCACACGTTCTTCGAGATGCTCGGCAACTGGTCCTTCGGCGATTACTTCAAGAAAGAAGCCATCGACTGGGCGTGGGAACTTGTGGTGCAAGTCTGGAAATTCCCGCCACAACGCCTCTACGCCACCATCTATCAACCGGACAAATCGAAGAACGATCCTGCTGATCGCGATGAAGAAGCGTGGGGCTATTGGGCCGAGAAGTTTCAATCCGTGGGCCTCGATCCCGCCATCCACATCGTCAATGGCAACAAGAAGGATAACTTCTGGATGATGGGCGAGACTGGTCCCTGCGGTCCCTGCACCGAGATCCACGTGGATCTCCGCCCCGGCCCCATCGCCACGGACCTCGACGCTCAAATCTCCGGTGCGAAGCTCGTGAATGGCTCCGATGCCCGCTGCATCGAGATCTGGAACAACGTCTTCATCCAATACAATGCGAACCCGGACGGCACGTTCTCACCGCTGCCCGCGAAGCATGTGGACACCGGCATGGGCTTCGAACGCGTGACCAGCATCATCCAAGGCACGAAGTTCCTCACGGATTTCCAGAACGCCAAGATCTCCAACTACGAGACGGACATCTTCCGCCCGATCTTCGACGAGATCGAAAAGTTGAGCGGCAAGAAATATGGCTCCACGCTCCCGAAAGCTGGCTCCACCGGCGACACCGAGCAGGAGAAGATCGACGTGGCCTTCCGCGTCATCGCCGATCACATCCGCACGCTCAGCTTCGCGATTGCCGACGGTATCCAACCGGGCAACAACGACCGCAACTACGTCCTCCGCCGCATCCTACGCCGCGCCGTGCGCTATGGCCGCACCCTCGGCTTCCACGAACCGTTCTTCTACAAGCTCGTGGATGTCCTAGCCGTTCACTTCGGCGATGTCTTCCCGGAAATCCGCACCCGCAAAGCACACGTGCAGGAAGTGCTAAAACGTGAAGAGGAAGCATTCAACAAGACATTGGATCGTGGTATCGCTCTCTTCAACGAGAACACGGCAAAAATCTCAGGCCAAGTGTCAGGCAACTTCGCTTTCACTCTGTATGACACTTACGGTTTTCCGCTCGACCTCACTGAGCTTATGGCTCGCGAACGCGGGTTGTCTGTCGATAAGGCTGGCTTCGACAAGTTCATGGAAGAGCAGAAGGCAATGGCCCGTGCTGCTCAAAAGAAAACCGTCATCGAGCTTTCCCAGATCGAAACGCAAACACCCACGAAGTTCATCGGCTTCGACGCCTTGAACACCGAAGCAAAGGTCGTCGAAGTCGTCGAGTTGAAGGACAAGACGGCGGTCGTTTTGGACACCACTTCCTGCTACGCCGAGATGGGTGGTCAGGTCGGTGACACCGGTGAACTCACCGGCTCCGGCCAGCTCTGGCGCGTATCGGATACGAAGAAGACCGGCAACACGTTCTTGCATTTCCTCGAACAAGGTGATGCTCCCGCCGTCGGTGCGAGCGTGACCTTGTCCGTGGATCCCGCGCGTCGTCACGCTGTCGAGCGTCATCACAGCGTCACACACTTGCTCCACTGGGCCTTGCACGAAGTCGCCAGCAAAGAAGCCTCGCAGAAAGGTTCCGCCGTGGGACCAGACAAGCTGACCTTCGACTTCAACAGCGCCCCGCTCACTGCGCAGCAAGTCACAGACATCGAGAAGCTGGTGAATGAACGCATCCTCGAAAACGCCGCCGTCTCTTGGACGGAAGTGCCTTACGCCGAGGTGAAGAAGAACGCGGGCATCATGCAGTTCTTCGGTGACAAGTATGGCGACATCGTGCGCGTAGTGCAGATCGGCGGCGAAGCGAAAGCTTTGAACGGTTACTCCATGGAACTCTGTGGCGGCACCCACGTGCGCGGCACCGGCGAGATCGGTTTGTTCCGCATCAACAGCGAATCCGCCGTCTCCGCTGGCGTACGCCGTATCGAAGCCGTCGCCGGTCTCAGCGCCTACCAGATCGCCCGAGAACAGGCCGAACTCCTCAAGACTCTTGCTGGCAAAATGAACGCCCCGCTCGGCGAGATCGAGAAGAAGCTCGACGCCCTGCTCGCGCATCAGAAGGACTTGGAGAAAGCCCTGAAAGCCGCCGCCCAACGCGAAGCCGCACAGACCGCCAAGAGTCTGCTTGCCAAGGTAGAAACCATCAACGGCACCCCGCTCATCGCCGCGAACGTCGGCAATGCGGACGGCGACACCGTCCAGACCATCGTGGACTCGCTCAAGAGCGAGTTCAAAGGCGTGATCGTCCTCGGCGGCGTGAACAACGGCGCCGTGGCCCTCATCGCCGCCGTGACCCCTGACTTCACCGCCAAGGTGCAAGCCGGTAAGATCATCCAGACCATCGCCCCCATCGTCGGCGGCAAAGGCGGCGGTAAACCCGACAATGCCCGCGGCGGCGGCAAAGACGGCAGCAAGATCAACGAGGCATTGGAGAAGGTGAAGACGCTGCTGGTCTAACTTGGTAGGGCGAGACTCTGTCGAGCCCTTGCTAAAATTCCCTCTGCACAGACCGCACGTGACTTTCACGTGCGGTCTGTTACTTTAGGGGTGTGCCGCATGAAGGAAGCAAAAAGAAAACAGTTACCGCTACCCGTTCGCGCCGCCCGGATGTTAAAGCGTCTGGAAAACGTTCGCTGGCTGGACGAAGGACAAAAGTCGCTGCACGCCCTCGGACTCGCGGCAACTCCGCAGGAACGTTGGGACATTTGGGAACAAAACGTCCGCTCGTTCGGTTATTGGAAGCCCTTGAAGCGGAAAAAATCCGCTACATCCTGATCGGCATGTCTGCCGCCGTTGCCCAAGGGGTGATGGCAAATACCCTCGATATCGATCTGTGGGTTGACCTTCCCACCCGACAATACATGCGGCTGATCAATCTCGCCCAAAAACTCGGTGCCACACCCGCAGCCAAAACAGTGGTCTATCTCGAAGACGGCGTTCCTGTGAACTTTGTCTATGAAGTCACCGGATTGGGCAAATTTTCCAGCGAATGGAAACATACCGTTAAAACTTCTCTGCATGGCCATGCCCTGCCTGTGCTTAAGCTGGAACGGATATTGAAAAGCAAAGAAACCATCCGGCGCGATAAGGATGAATTGCACATCCTGCATATCCGAGAGTTCTTACGGCTGCGGCGCAAAGCCTAGCCCTCCCCGCTCTCGACATTTCCCCTGCCCCTGCCAATATCCCTTTAGCCGTTCGGGAGATAACAAAAAAGGGAATTCTATGATCCGGCTCATCTTGATCGTTCTATTGCTAGGCTTGGCACTTGTGGGCGGCACCGCCGTTGCACTGCACCATTACTTCGGCTGGAAAGGGCTCGTCGCTTTTCCGTTTCTGCTCATCGCCTTGCTCTGGATTGGCAAAATCATAGCGGGCAAGCTGTTCAAAAAATTCCTGCTCAGCATGTTTTCTATGAAGTCTCGCGTATTGCGCGAGGCCACCATGACCGTTCATTCCGTCACCGCCGTTCCCATGCCAAAAATGGAACCCGCAGACGATCATGAACATGCCGAAGAAGATGACGATCACGACGATGAACCCGAAGATCCGCAGCTCTATTACCAAGTGGACATGACCATCACGCCGAAAGGCGAGGACCGCGTGTGGGAACCCGGCGAATTCATCCTCACTTCCGATAAAATCAAAAGCCTTGAGGAACTCGAAGACGGCAGCAAGGAACTCGGCACCACCCATGAAGTGCAGATCTGGAAAGAAACCGCCTTCGGTCCCGATGACGAAGGCAAGTATCCGGGCACACAACGCCTCCTGATCACCTTCGCTGTGAAACCCGCCACCACCACTGCCTGGCTGCATTACTACGATGAACCGATCGGCACGTTGAAATTGCCGGCGACGATTGATGTTTAACGCTTAACCCCATGGACTGCAGCCGCGCCCGCACTCACGACCCCGCTGAATGGCTCGAGACATGCCCGGAATTCTCCTGGCCACTCGCAGAAAAGATTCACGAATGGATCCTCACGTGGGAACCGGACCTCACCGAATCCATCAAGTGGAACATGCTCTGTTTCACCGGACGCAAACTCGTCTGCGGCATCAGCGCGTGCAAGAAACATCTCGGCATCACTTTCTTTCGCGGCACCGAATTACCTGACCCCGCCAAGCTCTTCACTCCAGAAGCGAACAATACGAACATCCGCAGCATCCGCGTGACCACACTGGAAGGCTTCAATCGCGAGGCCTTCCGTGAACTCGTCCACGCCGCCGTCGCCCTGGATGCTGATCCTGAAGCTGTCCCGGTTCCCAAGCTCAAACCCGGCACGCGCGCTCCATGGCCCATACCCGATTACTTCGCCGCCGGTTTAAAGAAAAACAAAAAGGCGAACGACCATTTTCAAAAGCTCGCCCCCTCCTGCCAGCGAGAATACATCGTCTGGCTCGCCACTGCCAAGCGTCCTGAAACTCAAGCAAAACGCCTTAAAGAAACTCTCGGTGCCTTGAGCAAAGGCTACAAATGGATCGACCGTAAAAAGGGATAAACTGCATTAGCAGGCCACAAACGTTCTCCCTCTCTTCTCAATGAGGAGAGGGCCGGGGTGAGGAGTGAGAGCGCCAACGGCTCTACAATAAAACCTAGCGTTTTTCCACAAACACCCCTAGATGATTTCCTGACGGCCTCTCCCTTCCCGGTATCCGTGTATGGATCGGGCAATTCAGCAACTCCCACTTCCCCGGACTACGCTCCACCACCAACGCCGTTGAACCACCCCCATCGAGATTGATCGCCGAATGCGCCCCCTGATCCACCATCACCTGGATCAACTCATCGTAATTCATCCCTTCACTATACCTTGGCTGCCGCCCATCCACTGCCACGAGAATCAGCTTCGTTCCCTCTTTATCGAAACCAATCGCCGTGCGCGGCTCCAGCGTATTGCTTGTCGGCACCGGCTCCGGCCCCCTCTTTCCCTCACGCACGAGAAAAATATTTCCAGAGATGGCATTGTAAACCTCGCTCGCTGGAGGACGGATAAGTGACAGCTTGTTATCCCTGCTGATATACAAAGTCGGCGCGTCCCACTTACGCTCCCCTTCGGTATAGATTGTCCCCTGCGATGCCGCGATGCCATGCACCGTGACCGGATCGCCCGAGCGGGGGTAATAATCCCACGGCGCATTCGAGAACCATGGCGAGAAAAAATCCCCGTTCAGCGCGATCTGCGTCTTGAACTCACGCGCGAACTCACCCGTCGTCCGCGCCGTCAACGGATGCTTCTCACCAGGCTTTCCCGGCGTCACCAGAAAGCCCACCCCGTTCGCCTTCAAATCTATCGTCACCACATGAATTACCACAGGGCGTGGCCCCCTCCTCGCTTCCCTCACATACGTAACACCAGGAAACAGCTCCTGCATCACCGATGCCGGTTGCGGGCGCAGGTAATACCAACCCAGCGTCACCCCTGTCGTGAGCAATCCGCCCACCACCAAAGCTATTGTCCCTCGCAAGAAAAGCCTGCGCCATCCTTGAAGTTCGGAGAAGAAACCTCGCGAAAGCCGCCAGCCCAAGAAGACAAAAGCCACCAACCCGAAGGCCACCCACCACAGTATCTGCGGCCAACTGTTCACAATGAGATCAGATGGAATACTCCGATCCACTTTCGGTCAGCTTCTGGAAAGTGATCCGGTTCACCGTATCGTTCATCACCTTGCCCAGTTCCTGCCACACGCCACGCAGCTCCGGGGCGCACTGCGGATCACTCATCGCCGGGGTGTCCAGCAGTGTTCCATGGATGCAACGCAACACATCGCCCACCGTGATCTCGGAAGGCGCCTTCGCCAGCAAGTAACCGCCCATCTTGCCGCGCACACTTTTCACGATCTGCTGGGATTTCAGCTCGATGAGAATTTGCGTGAGGAAGTTCGCCGGGATGCCCTGCTCCGCCGCCAGCGATTCCACGCGCTGCGCCTTACCGGACGCATAGTGCCGCGCCAGGCCGAAGACAGCCCGCATCGCATAATCGCTCTTCACCGAGAATTTCACGCCGCCAATCTAGGCTATGAATCCTAGGTGACAATCTCTTTGGCAGTCTATTTCTCCCGGCAGAAAAACTGGCTGTTTGCGTCATTCCACCGTTGCCCTTAGTCAGCCAAGCGGGTAAAACCCTCGGCATGTCATCCCCGTCTGGTGAAAAGCCCGGTGAAAAATTTGATATGCATAGCGAGTCATTTTTGCACTCGTTGATGCGCAAGCAGTTGAAGCTGTCCATCGCCTGCGCTGCGACTTTTATGATCGCGCTTCTGGGCATGCCGCTTTTGAACTATTTCGCACCGGAATTCATGGCCAAGCGCATCTTTGGCTTTACCCTGAGCTGGTTCATCTTGGGCATCGCCTTCTTCCCCTATGTCTGGGTCATCTCGTTTTATTTCATCAAACGCTCCATGTCCCTAGAAGAAGATGAAGTCAAATCGGTGAAAGGAGAGAAGTAATGTTCTACTCTCTTTTCCTCGCGGCGGCCGAAGGTGGAGTCAATCCTTGGATCCTCGCATTCAGCGCCATCACGGTCGCTGTTACCATCTGGATGGGGTTCCGTTCCGCGAAGACTTCCAAGACGGCCTCTGACTTCTTCGTTGCCGGTCGCTCGGTGAGTGTTGGCTGGAATGCATCTGCCATTTCCGGTGAATATCTCAGCGCCGCCAGCTTCATGGGCATCGCGGGCATGGTGATGTCCTCCGGTTACGATGCACTCTGGTATCCGGTCTGTTACGCGTGCGGTTATCTGTTTCTGCTATTGTTCATCGCTGGACCGTTGCGTCGCTTCGGTGCTTACACGATCCCTGACTTCGCTGAAGGACGTTTTGATTCACCGCTGTTCCGCAAGATCGCCGTGGTTTTCGTGCTCTTCATAGGTTTCTTCTACACCATGCCGCAGATGAAAGGTGCCGGCGTGACTCTCTCTTACATCTTCCCGGGCCTGCCTTATTGGGTCGGTGTAGCTGTTGTCGGTGCTGTGATCACCTTGAACGTCGCCTTGGGCGGCATGAAAGGTATCACGCTCGTGCAAGCCTTTCAATATTGGGCCAAGATGTTCGCCATCTCTGTGCCGATCTTCGTGCTCATGGCGGTTTACGGACATTATGGTCGTCATGTCGCCAGCAATGATGTCGCTCAAATGCCCCCTGGCGCGCTCTATCAAAAAGTCGGTGCAGCGACGAATGCTATCGTGCCATTCATCACTGAAGCCGAGCGCAAAACACTTCCCGCCAAAGCTCCCGTGGATAGCGAATGGATCGCTCCTTTCGGTCCGCTGACGACCAAGGCTGTAAAAGCCACGGCGGCCAAGATGCCAGAAGAGGAAAAGAAAGCGTATCTCGAGAAGAACCAGAAACCTTTCTCCCTGCTCTACACCTACTCCCTCATCATCGCCATCGTCTGCGGCACTGCTGGTCTGCCGCACATCTTGGTGCGTTTCTATACGAACCCGGACGGCGTTGCTGCCAAGAAGACCACTATGTGGGTCATGATCCTCATCGGCGTCTTCTACGTGTTCCCTCCTGTGTTCGGTGCCATGGGCCGAAATCTATTGCCTGAACTCTATGAAGGCATCGGTTCCAAGGGCACGGACAAGATCGTCTTGGAACTCCCCATGATCATCTCGGCCAAGTATGGCGTCGTAGGCTCCATCCTCAGCGGCATCACCTGCGCTGGTGCGTTCGCGGCTTTCATGTCCACCTTCTCCGGACTGCTGGTTTCCATGACTGGTGCGCTCGCTCACGATGTCTATGGCCGCATCTTGCGCCCGCAATCCACGGCGGATGAGCGCATGAAGATGTTCAAATATTGCGCCGTCCTCATCGGTGGTGTGGCCGTCATCCTTGGTTGCTTCGTCGAACCCTTGGAGATCAACTTCATGGTCGGCCAGGCCTTCGCTATCGCTGCCGCCAGCTACTTCCCGTTGCTGTTCATGAGCGTCTGGTGGCGTGGCTTGACAATGAAGGGCGCGGCTGCGGGCATGCTGATCGGTGGCTGCACCGCCATGATCGCCATCTCGCTCACCAGCTTCAGCGCCTTGGCCTTAGCTCCCGGCAAGACTGGTGAACTGTTCTCTGCCTTTAAAGGCTTGAACGAATTCTGGTTGGCCAATCCGCTCATCCGCATTCTCTGCGAGCAACCGGCCATCTGGGCTGTGCCGTTGGCCATCATCCTGATGATCATCATCTCCAAGGCCACCGCCAAGGACATCCCGGCGGACATCCGCATGAAGATGCTGGTGCTGCACGCTCCGGAGAAACTCGGCTTGAAGCAGGAATACATCCAAGAACACCAAGGTCCTCCGGGACATTGAGCAGTGGCTGCAAAGCCTGTTGACTCAACATCACTCATCTTTATCCTGAACATCTCAACCTGCTAAGTCTGCGGGAGATGAACATCCCGGTCTAAGCATTGTCTGATTTTTGCCTATGCGTATTGTTGAAATGAAGGTCCACTCGATCGCGATCGCCGATCCGCCGATCCGCAGTTCGTATGGTCTCCACGCCCCCTATGCCCTCCGCAACGTTCTGGTATTGAAAAGTGATGATGGCATCACGGGCATCGCTGAAACTTACGGTGGCGAAGCCCCGGCCAAAGCGCTCGAAGAAGTTCGCGCCCAGATCATCGGAGCGAATCCTTATCGCCTGCTCGGCTTCCTCAATCCGATGATCGAGGGCCAACCGAAGAGCGATAGCAGCCTCGAACGCTCACAGACATATTTGGTCCCCGGCGAGAACCCTCTCGACGCTACCGCCCGCACTTTCGCCGCTATTGAAACTGCGTGCTTGGACCTCATCGGCAAGACCGTAGGGCAACCAGTGTGCGATCTCATCGGTGGCCGTGTTCGCGACGAAGTCCCCTTCTCTGCCTATCCCTTCTACAAGCACAAGGGTGGTGGTGGTGAAGGTGATGACGCCCGCGAAGACGAATACGGCGAAGCGCTTTCCCCTGAAGGCATCGTGAAGCAAGTGCGCCAGATGCGCGCCCAATACGGCTTCGGCTCCATCAAGTTCAAAGCCGGCGTGTTGCCACCGGAAGTGGAGATCGAGACCATCAAGGCTCTCTACCGCGACCTCGGCCCGACCGTCCCTCTGCGCATAGACCCGAACTGCGCATGGTCTGTGGACACTTCTGTGAAAGTCGGCTTGGCTCTCGCTGAGGAATTAGGTCGTGGTGGTTATCTCGAAGACCCGACTGCTTCCATCGCAGGCATGGGTGAAGTGCGCAAGCGCTTGCTCGCAGCAGGTGTGGATACGCCGCTCGCCAGCAACGTCGCTGTGACGAGTTTCGCCGACATCCCGGAATCCGTGAAGCACGACGCCGTGCAGATCATCCTCTGCGATCACCATTACTGGGGCGGCATGCGCCAGGTGCAGCATTTGGCGAAGATCTCGAAGACTTTTAACATCGGCCTCTCGATGCACTCGAACAGCCATCTCGGCATTTCCATGCTGGCGATGACTCATGTGGCCGCCGCCACACCACATCTCACTTATGCTTGCGATACGCATTATCCGTGGTCGCAGTTAAAGGACGAGATCGTCGTGGGTGGACGCGTGCCGATCGTGAACGGCTGCGTGAAGATCCCGAACAAACCCGGCCTCGGCGTGGAACTCGATTACGACGCACTCGCCCGTGGTGAAGAACGCTACAAGAAATGCCCGTATCGCAAACGCGATGACGAAGCCGAAATGCGCAAGCACGTGGATCCGACGTGGACTCGCCAACTGCCGCGCTGGTAATCAATTTTAACCTTTTTAAGAAATCATATGTCTCTTAAGCCTGCTGAACTCCGCGAGAAACTTTCTAGCGGCGTCATCTCTTTCCCCGTTACCCCGTTCAAGAAGAACCTTGGCCTCGATATCGCCGGTCACCGTAAAAATGTGCGCTTCATCATGAAGCACAAGGTGGCCGCCGTGGTGGCACCTGCTGGTACTGGCGAGATGTATTCGCTCTCGCCGGAAGAACATCTGGAAGTGGTGAAAGCCACGTTGGAGGAAGTGAACGGTCGCGTGCCGGTGCTGACCGGTGTGGGTTTCAATTACCCCATCGCGCTGCAGCTCACGAAGCAATCTGCCGCTGCCGGTGTGGATGGCATCCTCGCGTTGCCGCCTTATTTCCCGCATGCAGATGAAGCATCGCTCTTGGACTATTACAAGGCCATCGGCAAGGCGACGAAGCTCGGTTTCCTCGTTTACAGCCGTGACTGGGTTAACCCCGGCCCGAAGTTTGTCGAGCAACTCGCGAAAGACGTTCCGAACCTTATCGCTTGGAAAGACGGCACGGCAGACATTCGCAAGTATCAGATGATCCAACAGCGTGTCGGTGATCGCCTGCTGTGGATCGGTGGCGCTGGTGATGACGCCGTCCCCGCCTACTACTCCATCGGTGTGCGTACCTACACCTCCAGCATCGCGACCATCTCGCCGAAGCTCTCCATCATGCTCCACGAGGCCGCCGCTGCTGGACGCCGTGAAGAACTGGCCGAGTTGATGAGCAAATACGTCACTCCGCTCTACGCTTTCCGTTCCCGCCGTAAAGGCTACGAAGTCTCCGCCATGAAGTGCGCCATGGACATCATCGGCTTGAACGGGGGGCCCTGCCGTCCGCCCTTGCCTGACCTCACTCCAGAGGAAGTCAAGGAACTGGGCGTGCTGCTAAATGCGTGGAAACCGGTTCTGTGAACGTGCTAGGATGCGGTCATGGCAGATGAATATCAGCGGGGCACCGACAAGCAATGGCTGGAACATTCGAATGAAGAACTGGCCAGGCTCGTCAAAAAGCGCGAACGGATCATAGAAGTTTTGAAGGTGTGCCTCATCCTGACGTTGATCGTATTGGGATGGGTGATCTTCAAGTTCACCCGTCATGCTCCTATCCAGGAGCTATGGTCGTTCCAAATGAAGTAAGCTGATGAGCGGCCAGACGTTCCATAAAATCCTGTGCAGCAAATGCGCCGGAAAGATTGAGTTCCCGGCAGAATACGCCGGGCAAACCATCCCCTGTCCGCATTGCCAGACATTGGTGGAGTTAAAGGCTCCGCCAGCCGACCCTACAGCGAATACTTACGAATACCCTGATCCGTCCACCTTCACCCCGGAAGATGTCGCCAAGGGCCATAAAGCCAGATGGAACATCATCTACGCTGTCGCAATCCTGATCGGGATCAATGCAATCATTGGCGTCGCCTATCTTTTCCGTTCGGGAAGCTCATCCGGCAAAGCCTTGGATGGCGTGCAAGTGATGGATTGGAAACTGGAGCCAGGCGAATATCGCACCTTCTTTCTTACTGGCGTAGTCTCCAACAGCACTTCCAAAGCGATTGAAAAAGCCCGGATAGAATTCGAGACTTTGGACAACTCTGGAGCTTCATCGGGCAAGGTTTCCACATCTGTCAGCAACCTCGCTCCCGGCGCCTCCGTTGAGTTCTCCCTCCAGACTTCTGCAACTCAAAATGTGTGGGATGCCAAGGTGGTTGGAGTCTATCAGGACAAAAATTGAGTTATCCTTCCATTTGACCCAGAGCCGTCTGGCGGTTAAATCTGCGGTGAATGGAGGGCCAACCTTCAGCAAATTCAGGAGCATTGACGGCACGCATACTGCCGGCGATCTACCTTTTCGCCATCACGGTCATCGCCGGGGTCATCATCGGCCATGCGGTGGTGACCGCTATCTATTACACACCTGCCTTAAGTTGGGTTGATGCTTTGGCTATCCCTCTTTTGATCGGTGGCGGCATCGCCATACGAGGTCATTTCCGCGCCTTGGAAGAACACAACGAGGATGAATATCTCGAGACGTTGCGTAAAGGCTACTCCGCCTATGTCATCATTCTCATCGTTTCAGTCTCGATGATCAGCGGCCTCGCGACGGGTGGTATTTTTGCGATCGATAATGCGGATCAGCAGAAGGCGGAAGACGAAGCCAATGAAGCTTTGGCTGAAGGTAAACACGCCGTGAAAGTGGTTAAAGGGATAGAAAAAACAGCTACTGAACCCGTCAAAGAAATTCCCGCCATCCAGTCATTTGCCGAAATCGCCCACACAAACGCCACTACGTCCGGTCTGGTTCTTAAATCCGTAATTGGTGCGAGCAATCGGCGCACTGCGTTGATTAACAACGCCGTCTTGGGTGAAGGCCAAGCCACCTCCATCAAGGCGGAAGGCATCATTTATCAGGTCAAGTGCCTGAAGATCGAAGACCGCAGCGTGATACTGGAGATCGAAGGACTTACTAACACCGTGGAATTGAGTCTTTGACCTGTCTCCTCACGGAGCCAGATTCGCCGCATTCGTCCGCCAGCTTGCCATCACCGCCCACTGGTTCACGGGAGACAGTGCTTGACCGTATTTCATATATTGCACACTGCCATCCACCATCGCGTAGTTTGATCCGCCGTTCCGGTTTTTCACCGTGCCCCCGGTCATATGTCGGCTCTGCTCGGATTCTTCGATGTCATTCCCGTTCCCCTCATAGAAATCCATGTAAAAATGCGGAGAATCTGTCTCCTTCTCACCGAATGCGATCGTATCCTGCGGCTGGCGGATGGCTGCCTCGCGGATGCCGAACTTGTAGGTCGCCGTCATGTAAAGTTGCCAATCATTGCTGCTCAACGTGCTTTGGAAAAAATCATTCCAGCCATTGATCAGATAACTGCGTGAGGCGAAATCCGCCGGGAGCTGGTTCGTTGTGAATCCTGGGGTGCCGCCAGAGGCCGCTGTGGGAGCATCTGCCGGGCATTTCAGCAATCGCGTGTCCACATATCCGCCCACCAAAAGCGTGGTCCAGCGGTTCGTCGCATGACGAGGCGTAAACTGTCCCTTGTTATCATCCGCATACATCTTCAGCGCCATGTTCACCTGCCGAAGATTGCTCACGCATTTGATGCGCAAAGCTGATTGCTTGGCCGAAGCCAGGGATGGCAAAAGCATCCCCGCCAGGATCGCGATGATCGCGATCACGACCAGCAGTTCGATCAAGGTGAACGCGTTGGCCTGACTCCGGTGCGTCTTGAACGCCACCGGCAGCATCCACGGTCTCGTCGCCTCGACCTTGGGTGCAGTCGTGCGGCCAGGCAACATTTTCATGGACGGTGAAAAATGATTGTTCGCTGAAAAATCCACTGCGATTTTCTTGGCGCCTTTTTTTGTTATCGAATTTTCTTCGTTCATTGTTCGTCCAGTTTGATGCATGAACCTCAAGAACATCATCCTCGGCGCTGTGACCGTTGCCTTGGCTGCTGTTTATGCCGTGTATTTCACCGACTGGTTTCGACCGAAGAATATTCAAATCATCACGCAGATTCGCCCGATGCTCCGTCCTGGTGTGCAGGATGGCATCTACCCAGTGGCCTTCGGATTGAATGCAAAATACGAACTCACCAGCATCCAAGTATTCCCCGCCAAGGCCTTGGCCACTAATGAGTTAACCCCGCCAGTCTGGGCCCTTGAAGGAGTTCCGAAATCCAAACCCGTGAAAGCGTTCAGTTATGCAGGTGAAGTTCCTGGAATGAAGCCCGTCATCAACGGAATGGCTGCCACTCCGTTGCAAGTGGGCGAAGAATATCTTTTGATAATAGAAGCTGACGGGAAAACAGGTAAAACTAATTTCACCGCCAATGGCAAAGCTCCGGCACCCGTTCAGGCCGCCGCAGGACCACCCACTGGTTTGGTGCCACCAGTACCACCGCCTTCTCCAGCCAAATGACAAGCAGCCCAATGCCCCGGGGCTATCTCACGCAATGGCGGCACTTCAGCTTTGCAGCGGTCCACCGCGATCGGACAACGCGGATGGAATGGGCAACCTGATGGTGGATTGATGGGCGAAGGCACATCCCCTGGCAGTAAAATTCGCTTCCGTTTCTTGTCCGGGTCCACTTCCGGCACCGCCGAGATGAGCGCCTGTGTATACGGGTGCAGCGGCTTCTTGCAGATAATTTTTGAAGGCGCGCTTTCCACCACATGCCCCAGATACATCACCATCACTCGATGGCTGATGTGCTCCACCACCGCCAGATCATGTGCGATGAAGAGATAGGACAGCTTGTGCTCACGCTGGATGTCCATCAGCAGATTGATGATCTGCGCCTGCACAGACACATCCAAGGCGCTGACCGGTTCATCACAAACGATCAGTTTTGGCTGCACTGCCAAAGCACGGGCAATGCCGATACGCTGACGCTGACCGCCGCTGAACTCATGCGGATAACGATCCGCATAACGCGCATCCAAACCCACATCCTTCAACAAACCAGCAATGCGTTCACGGCGCGCTTCAGGTGTTGGCACCAGTTTGTGGATATCTATCGCCTCACCAATGATCTGCCCCACCGTCATACGCGGATTCAACGATCCATACGGATCCTGAAAGATCATCTGGAACTGACGCCGACGGCTTCGCAACTGGCTCTGTGTGAGGTGAGTGATGTCCTCCCCGTTGAAGATGACTTGGCCAGCGGTCGGATCAATCAGACGGATGATCGCCCGTCCCAATGTCGTCTTGCCGCAACCGCTCTCGCCTACCAGGCCCACCGTCTCACCCGGTCCCACCGTAAGGCTCACATCATCCACGGCCTTCACATGTGCCTTCACACGGCTGAACATCCCGTGTTTGACCGGGAAATGAACTTTCAGATTTTTGACTTCGAGCAGGCTCATGTGATTTCTATCCGGTCAAAAGCCAGTTCCTTTCTTCTCCAGCAATTCCTTCCAATACAAAGACCTCACCCAATGCCCCGGCTCCACTTCCACCAGTTCAGGAACAGTATGCGAACACTCGCTGCGTGCTGTCGGACAGCGCGGATGAAACCGGCACCCAGTGGGCATGAACCCGATGCTCGGCACGTTGCCCGGAATCGCATTCAACCGCTCAAGCTCATGGCCCAGCTTGGGGACAGAATTCATCAAGGATTTCGTGTAAGGATGCAGCGGCTGTCGTAACATCTTGTTCGCCGGAGCCATCTCCACAATCTGGCCTGCATACATCACAGCCAGACGGTCCGCGATGTCACCCACGATACCCAGATTGTGCGTGATGAGCAGGATACTCATGCCAAGACGCTTTTTCAGGTCCAGCAAAAGTTCCATGATCTGCGCCTGAATCGTCACATCCAACGCTGTCGTCGGCTCATCCGCGATGAGCAACTTCGGCTCAGAGGCCAGCGCCATTGCGATCATCACACGCTGTTGCATACCGCCGGACATCTGATGCGGGTAATCGCGAATGCGCGATTCCGGTGCCGGAATCCCCACGAGCTTGAGCAGCCGTATCACTTCCGCATCCGTAGCGAACTTCGGGCGATGCATCTTCAGCGATTCCTTGATCTGGTTGCCCACGCGGAACACCGGATTCAATGAAGCACTCGGATCTTGGAAAATGTAACTGACCACGCCACCCCGGATGGAGCGTAACTCGCTCTTCCCCATCTTCAACACATCCCGGCCATTCACCAAAATCTCACCCTCAGGATAAATCGCCGGGGGGGAAGGCACGAGCCGCGCGATGGAGAGCGCCGTGACACTCTTGCCACAGCCGCTCTCACCCACGAGGCAGACGGTCTCACCTGCATCCAGGCTGAACGAAACGCCATCCACTGCCCGCAACAGCTTGTCGCCTTGCTTGAAGTCCAGCTTCAGATTTTTGATTTCGAGCAGTGGCATGATTATTATGCGCTCTTGGTGTCCACGGCGTCTCTTAAGCCATCGCCAAGGAAGTTAAAAGCCAGAACGGTGATAAATATCGCTCCGCCAGGAGCCAACAGCCAAGGGTATTCTCTCAAATACTCGGTGTTTTGCGCAGCGCTGAGCATATTTCCCCAGCTCGCCTCGGGTTCCTGGATACCCACCGTGAGGTAGCTCAACACCACTTCACCTAAAATATAGTAAGGGATGCTCAAGGTGGCACCGACAATCAGATATGAGAAAGTGCCCGGGATGATGTGCTTCATCACGATCTGCAAATCTGTCTGCCCCAAAGCCCGAGCTGCCAGCACATACTGCCGCTCACGCAAGGACAAGGCCATGCCACGGATGACCCGAGCCGTCCCAGCCCACCCCACAAAGCTCAAGATCACCACGATGAGCAGATACATCTGTACGGAACTGAGGCTGGAGGGGAACGTCGCGCGCAATGCCAGAATCAAATACAATCCGGGAATAGACATGATAAGCTCGCAAAAGCGCATGATCACAGCGTCCGGCTTGCCGCTGTAATACCCTGATACCGCTCCGATGAACACTCCTATGCCGTAGGAAAGCAAAATCCCGATCAGACCTATTGATAGTGAAATCTGCGCCCCGTAAAGCATCCGTGAAAAAATATCGCGCCCATACTGGTCCGTACCCAGCAGGTAAACCGGGTATGCATCATCGCCAGTGCCGAACAGATGGGTGGTGGATGGGATTAATCCGAGAAACTTGTATTTCTCTCCCTGCACAAAGAGCTGTATCGGCTTCCGGTCTTCACGAATGGCCTCGTATTTGAACGTTCCCGGTTCTGCGAGATGATACTTGGCCATAACCGGTCGGATGCCATCCAAGGAAACCATCGTCGGAGGATGGAAGAACCGCTCACGATCCTGCCGTTCATAACCATACGGTGCGATGAAGCCCGCAAAAGCCGCCATCGTATATAGGATGATCAGGATCACCCCGCCCAGCATCGCAAGTTTCCGTTGCTTCAGCCGACGCCACATGATCTGCCACGGTGACAGATTCACGACATCGTCTGTCACGGCAGATTTGGGATTGATTGCAGGAGTGGCCATTTTATTTGATCCGGATGCGGGGGTCACTCCACGCCAGCAACAGATCGGCAATGAAATTGCCGATCACCAGCAGACCGGTGGCCATGATCACCGTGGCGACCACCAGTTCAAAATCTTTGGCCAAGATGGCCTCGACCGTGAGACGCCCCAACCCCGGCCATGACATCACGTTCTCCACGATGAAGGCCCCGCTCAACAATCCGGCCAGTGAATAGCCGAAGATGGTCAGGAGCGGATTGATGGCGTTCCGTAGTGCATGCTTATACACCACCCAGCCCTCGCTCAACCCCTTGGCCCTGGCCGTCGTCACAAATTCAGCCCGCAAGGTGTCCAAAAGATTCGAGCGCATCTGCCGCATGATTCCCGCCAGTGAACTCGCTGCCAGCACGATGGTAGGCAGGACCAGATGGTGCATGCGGTTCCAAAATTTCTCAGCCGGCGTCATCAGGTCATACAAGGCGCTCTGCGCTCCACCAACCGGGAACCATCCCGTGCCCGCCGCCAGCATCAGCGCCAGCAAAGCCAACAAAACTTCTGGTACAGACAACCCGACAAACGCCACAAACGATGTAGACCGGTCTGCTATTGAATCCTTTTTCACAGCCGCCCAGATCCCCATCGGTATGGCCACGATCCACGCCAATACCAGAGCCAAGAAAGAGAGGATGAAAGTATTCCAAAGCCGTGATCCGATCAGGTCTTTCGCATCCATCTTGTATGCGAGAGAATAACCCAGATCCCCTTTGAAAGCATTGATGAGCCAATACCCGTACGCTACGTAAAACGGCTTGTCCAGATGCCGCTTGGCTTCCATCTCCTTGATTTGCTCAGGCGATATTTGGGGGTTTTGCCTAAGTTGATCGTAGAAGTTACCCGGAGCCGCCCACATGAGCATGAACGTCAAAAAGGAAACGCCTATCAGCAAGGGGATCAGATGCAGGATGCGTTTCGCTATATACTGCCACATGGTGTCTATTCGCTTTCGTCAGCGTGACAAACTTCACCCGCCATTGGCGAGTGAAAATGTCTGATGCCAAGTCCTTTATACCACATTTTCCGCCCCGCTGCATCTTTCATTCTTATCCATTTCATTACCCCGAGAATGCACTCTTTGCCGACTTTTGATTCGACAACTGCCCAACCTGTTCAAGAATCTATCCACTTTATGGAAAAACGCAGTTTGACGCTGGGCCATTCGCCCGACCCGGATGATGCTTTCATGTTCTACGCCTTGGCGAAGGACCTGATCGACAGCCACGGCTTTCAGTTTGAGCATATCTTGCAGGACATCCAGACCCTGAACGAACGCGCCACCCGTGGTGAGCTGGACATCTCCGCCATCAGCATCCACGCCTATGCCTATGTGTGTGATCAATATGCCCTGCTGCCCAGTGGCGCCAGCATGGGTGATGGCTATGGCCCCATGCTCGTGGCCAAGAAGCACTACACGCGTGATGAAATTGCCAAGCTGAAGATCGCCGTCCCCGGCACCATGACCAGCGCGTTCCTCGCGTTGCAATTGTGGATGGGCAAACCCGGCAAGGATTTCAATTACATCGTCGTGCCGTTCGACCAGATCTTCCAAACCGTGCGCTCGGGCCAGGCCGATGTGGGCCTCATCATCCATGAAGGCCAGTTGACCTATGCGAATGAGGGATTGGTCGTGTGCGAAGACCTCGGTGTCTGGTGGGGCAAGGAAAACGATGGTCTGCCCCTGCCCCTCGGCGGCAATGTGATCCATAAGCGCTTCGCCCCTGAAGTGCGCTCCACAATCTCAAACATTCTGACGCAGAGCATCCAATACAGCCTCGATCATCGCCCGGAAGCCGTCCAGCACGCGCTCCAATACGCTCGTGATATGGGCACGGACCTGGCCGATAAATTCGTGGGCATGTACGTGAATCATTGGACGATCGACTACGGTGACAAAGGCCGCGAATCCATCCGCCGCTTCCTCACCCGCGCACACAAGATGGGGCTCATACCGAAAGCGCCGGAATTGGAATTTGTGAAGTGACCGCGACAGGAGCGCGGCTTTTAAGCCGCTTCAATTTTCAAACGCCTGACGTGTTTGATTTATTTTAGGGCGTAAAAATTAAAAACCCCGCATTGGTCACCCAATGCGGGGTTTCTCGTTTTCAGAAAACTTATTTCGCCGCATCCCGCCACAACCACCGCATGGTGTCCGGGAAGATGCTCCCACCATGCTTGCCGTTGTGGCCGCCATCGCCGAACTCGAACTTGTAATCCCAGCCCGCATACTTCAATGCCGCTGCCATGTCCTGATTCGCCAGCGGCCAATTGCCGTGCATGTTGTCGAGATCGTTGGAGCCATCCTGCAAGAACACACGGATCTTGCGACGCCCCTCCAGCAATGCCGCCGTGGATGGCAGATAATAATTCTTCGCATTCTCCGGCTTAGTCTTGCGGATCAGCGCTGGATACACATATCCGCCACGGATATTCGTGAAGCTGCCGATGTGGCTCACCACCTTGCCGAACACATGCGGCTTCTCCCACGCCACGGTGAAAGCACAGATCGCACCTGAACTGTTTCCACAGATGGCGCGATCCGCCGGGTTCTTGCTGATGTTATATTTCTTCTCCAATCCCGGCAGCATCTCTTCCACCAAGAAC
Organism: Verrucomicrobiia bacterium; assembly: GCA_036405135.1. Taxonomy (NCBI): domain Bacteria; kingdom Pseudomonadati; phylum Verrucomicrobiota; class Verrucomicrobiia; species Verrucomicrobiia bacterium. The sequence continues at coordinate 122,148 of DASWYF010000040.1, forward strand.
TTCGCATACAAATCAAACACGGAATCATACTCGTAACTGCGATTTGAGCGCGCCTGCTGTCCTTTTTCCGCTGCCGGATAACTGCCCGGATTGATGAACAGCGCGATCGTCACCGGCATCTCCTTGGCCGCGATCAGATTATCAAACACCACCGGCACACGGTAAGACCCGTTCGCGCTCACCATGCCGCCGCCATCCTGAAACACCATCAGGCTCGCGGGCTTCGCGGCATCATACTGTGCTGGCACATAGATCCAGTAATCGCGCGTCGTTCCGGGGAAAGTCTTGCTCTCGCTGAGCGTGAACTTCTCTATTTTCCCCTGCGGCACACCTTGTTTCACTTGGGAATCCGGCCCCAACTTATAATCATCCGCAGCTTGAACACTGCTCACGGCCAACGAACACAACAATGCGGCCAAAACACGATTCTTACGGAGAAATTGCATACCCGAGATACTGCGCGAGAACTCCCTACTGTCAATGCTCGGCGAAATGAAGGAACCGTCAATGAGCCTCTATAGACCAATAAATATTTTCAAGATACTGTCCTGAAACAGCCAGGCCGTTCGTCGTGATAATGAAAGACAACAACATCACAAAAAAATATGACCGCCAACCAAACCAATACCGTCCGCCTCCACCGAGTCCTCCGCGCCACGCCCGAGCGGGTTTACCGCGCGTTTCTGGACGCCGATGCGAAAGCCAAGTGGCTGCCCCCTAACGGATTCACAGGCAAAGTTCATCACTCCGAGGCAAAAGTCGGTGGAACCTACAAGATGTCCTTCACCAATTTCACAACCGGCAGCAGCCATTCCTTCGGCGGGACCTATGTGGAACTGAAACCTCATGAACTTATCCGTTATACCGACCGTTTCGATGATCCGAATCTACCCGGTGAGATGCATGTGACCGTTACCTTGAAAGAGGTCTTTTGCGGTACAGAACTGAATGTCACCCAGGAAGGAATTCCTGCCGTGATTCCCGCCGAGGCGTGCTACATGGGTTGGCAGGAATCACTGATTCTCCTGGCCAAACTGGTGGAGGTCGAAATCCCCGACCAGCCGTAAACGCTTCACCCTCAGATTTTAATCTTCCTCACCACCTGCTGGTTCGCCTCCCAGTAGGTTTTCTTCAGCTTGATCGTCGGATCATCCGCTGAAGGCTGCACGCGATCGTCCTCATCCGTCGCGCGTGACACCAGCGTGTGTTCGCCTTCCGCCGCTCCTTTCCAATCATAGCTCCAGAACGTCCACGAATACTTGGACTTGTTCGTCTTGTCCAAGGTCACCTTGCGCCACTCGCCATCGTCCAGCTTGAGCTCAACTGATTTGATCGGCGTCCCATCGCTCCATGCCGCTCCCTGCACACGCAATGTGCCATCCTTCAGCTTCAACACTCGTGCCACGATGCTCTTCACATTCATGAAGCTCACCGACGTCTCTCGATACAGCACATCGCCATCCGGCTGCTCCTCGCCGCGAATGGTCACATACTCGCGCGCCATGTACTTGCTCATGAAGCGCCGGTCCTGCACTTCGATACGCGCCAGCCACTTCACCCACGCGATGCCATACCAACCCGGCACGATGAGCCGTAGCGGGAATCCATGCTCCTTCGGCAACGGCTTCCCATTCATCTCCCAGCACAGCATGATCTTGTCCTGCATCGCATCGGTCAGCGACAGGCTGCGAGAGAAACGCATATCGAACTCCGCCTCGCGCACCTTCTCCTTCTTCTCATCATGCCCGATAAAGACGACCTCGATACCGCGCTTCTTGACGCCACACTCCTTGAGGATCGGTGCCAGAGGCGTGCCCTTCCATTTCACATTTGCCACTGCGCCCATGAAATTATTACTCGCGCCATTGCCGCCGCACTCCAGCGTGGCCATGATCTCCTTCTGCGGCCGTTTCTTCAGGTCGGCCAACGTGAGAGTCACCGGCTTCTCTACGAATCCGCTGATCTCTAACTTCCATTTATCCTCTTCCAGCGCGGGCGTGTTGTAGTGGCTCACCAAATACACGCTCTCATTCGGCGTCGTCCACGTCTTGAGTTCCTCCCATTGCACCATTGGCCGGTTCGGATTCTTCGGCTGAGGCGTGGTGAATGGCACCAGCACCGCATCTTCCTCAGGTCCTGCAAAGCCAAATACCGATAACGGCCGCTGTGCAAATGCCAGTGCTGCAAACGCGACACTGCCTTTCAAGACCGATCGACGCGAAATGGTTTTCATATGTGTTAAATCACAACCGTGGTGCTTTCGGCATGAAAGGCGTCATAAAGTTCGGGGCACCCTTCACATTGATCTTACGCTTATAGATCACCGGTCCGCACGCCGCATAAACCGTATCGAAATTCTCGCCACCGAAATCCAGATTCGACACGCGGCCATTCGGCGTCGGGATGATGCAATTCACGCGACCCGCCTGATCGCACACTTGCAGGCCCATCGCCGTGGCCACCCATAGGCGACCATCCTTATCCACCCGCATACCATCGGAGCCCGCGTCCTGGCGGTTATCCGGCTCGTGCAACCAGAAATACTTCTGCTTGTGCTGCAACGTGCCATCCGCCTTCACCTGATAGCTATAAACCCAGCGCGTCTTCATATCCGAGACATACAGCAACGTCTGATCCGGCGAGAGCGTGATGCCATTTGCAAAGATCAATCCCGAGTCCACCACACTCTTCGTGCCGTCCGGTTTGATGAGCCACACCTTGCTCGGGCTCACCTTGTCCCAGCTCGATTCCGTCACGTAGATGTTCCCATTATTGGCCACCGTCAGGTCATTACCGCGAAAACCAGAGGCAACCACTGTCGCCTTCCCATCCGCCGCATACGCCACGATGTTACTCGTCGCCATCGCCACCGTGTATAGGCGGCCATCTGGTCCGAAGCGCTGGCCATCTCCCAAGTTATTATCCTCCACGAACGTCACCGCCTTGCCATCCACCAGCTTCATCGTCTTCTTCATCCCACCCGTGTTGAAGAACACTTCGCCCTTGGCATTCACCGCCACGCCTTCCGTGCCTTTATAACCTTCCGAAGCGATCTGCCACTCCTCGCCTGGAATCAGAATCTCCTTCAACTGCGGTGAGCCCTGGCCCTTCTTCACCGGCTCCGGCCAGCCCTTCCACAAGAAGCGCATGCCATCCGGGAAGACTGCTGTGCCGTGCTTTCCGTTGTGACCGCCTTCACCCCAGATGAATGAGTGTTCATAGCCCGCGAACGCGAATGACCGCTGCATCGCCTGATTCACGATCCACCAATCACCAGCATAGATGTTCAAGTCATTGCTGCCGTCCTGCAAAAACACGCGCAACGGCTTCGGCTCCGATTTACGCACCAGAATAGGATACTCATCCGCCCCGCGCAGGCCGACGTAAGTGCCCACTACACTGAACACGCGACTGAACGCATCCGGCCGTTCCCACGCCGCCGTGAAGGCACACACCGCACCGCTGCTCGAACCGCCGATCGCCCGGTCATTGCCGTTCTTCGAGAGCACAATCGCCCGCCCATCCGCCGTCTTCTTCGTCTCCACCTCAGGCAGCAATTCTTCCAAGATCATCTTCGCGTAATCCCCGCCCAACCCATCATATTCATAACTGCGATTGAACCGGTTCAGTGCGTTCGTGCTCGGCGCTTTTACCACACCCGGCGTCGCAAAAACACCGATCGTCACCGGCATCTCCTTCTTGTGAATCAGATTGTCGAACACCGTCGCTGTATTCCATCCCTGCGGACCGTCTTGGTTCACATAAACACACGCGGGCGTCTTGCCATCATACTGCTTCGGCACATAGATCGTCACCTCTCGCGTCGTGGCCGGAAACACCTTGCTCTTCTCGAAAGTGAACTTGATCAACTCTCCCTGCGGCACCCCTTCCTGCTTCTTGGAATCAGGGTGCGGTGGATACTCATCCGCCGCAAACGAACTGGCCGCAATAAGCAAAGACGAAGCAAACGCAAAAACAGATGTCAGGCGCATAGATTGAATGCGCATGATTATGAAGGCCGCCTCGCCAAATTCAATCAGATGTTACTCCCCATCACCGTAGCCGCCGAGGTGACGAGGCGGAACTAACTTTCCTTCATCATTGCGCAGCCCCCATCTCATCCCCAATCCGCGCATACAATTCCCGGCACTGCTTCGTATTCTCCACCAAGTCAGCCGATAATTGAATCCGTCCCGGCTCAAAGATTGTGATCGTCGAACTGCCACCAAATTTGAAATACCCCTTCTCATCCCCCTTCTCCACCTTCTTGCCCGCCTGATAAGTTTGCACGGCAGAACCCACATTCGTCGCGCCGATCTCCAGCAGCAGCACGCGCCCGAAGTTATCTGTCTCCAATACCGTCAACCAACGACGGTTCTCCCACAAATAAGATAGTTTCTGCCGCAACGCGATCGGGTTCACCGAATACAACGGTCCATTCAACAATTTGGTTTCCGATGGCACGCCTGCCGCCGTGAAGTGAAACCGATGATAATCCACCGGGCACAGACGCGAGAGAATCAATGTCCCCTTCGCATACTTCGCCGCCAAGGCCGCATCACTCAAAAGCGCAGGCAGATCAAACTTCTGTCCCTTCACGAAGACCCCATCTACCTGCGACACATCCTGAAAGCCCAAGTGCCGCGCATCTGCTGGGAACACCACCACATCCGGATCCATCTCGATCGGACGCGCCGACGGCTTCAGCTTCCGGTAAAAAAACTCGTTGAAGGTCTGGTAGGAGTCTGGTGCATCCGCGAAGTCCTCAGCCTTCAGTTTGAATTCCTTGATGAACTTGTCCACCTTCTCGCGACTCGCCAGGCTGTCCATCCGCCAGCCATACCAGCGTGAGAAAAATGCGCGCTTCGCCACCAGCTCCAGCGACAGCTTTCCCAATGGATTGCCATAGGTCCAGTCCAGCCACGCCGCCCCATACACCTGCTCCTGCTCCAATTTGCCGGTGTAGCGGTTAAAAAATTCGATTGCTTCAGTCTCAGCCATGAGTCTCCAAACCTACACCGGAATAAGCGCCTTCACCAGCTTTTGCAGTTGAGCGGGCGTATGTTCGCTAGAGATCGCGAAACGAAAATAGCCATTCTTCGGCCCGCCAGGATAATGAATAAACGGCGGATAAATCCCTTCCTCCAGCAACTTCTTTCTCAATATTTCCGCTTCCGCCTCAGACTTCGGCATAACTGGAAAGATCGGACTTTCATTTTCAGACAAGGCTACCCCTGCAAGGTGCAGAGCCTTCCGCAACCACCGGATATTTGCGAACAACCGCTTTCTCAATCCCGCATCCCTTGCCCGTTCAGCTATCGCCGCCAGACATCCATTCACCAGCGGTAAGGGCATGGGCGTATTCCCCACCAGCAAACGGCTCTTCGTTAAAATCAATTCATGCCATTTCGCCGGGGCCAGAATCGCACCACCATAGACACCGAACGCCTTACTCAGCGTCACCGTCTGGATCACGCGATTCCTCGACACCTTGCAATGCTCCACGCTCCCACGTCCCTTCGTGCCTAGCACGCCTGCAGCATGCGCATCATCCACCAGCACCACACTCTCCTCCGGTAAGATCGTGAGGTAATCCTTCAACGGTGCCAGCGAACCGTCATGCGCGAACATCCCATCCGTCATCACCAGACAACGCTGCGGTGAACCCGCATCCCGCCATTTCGTCAGCAATGACCCCGGAGAACGATGCGCGAAGACTGTGATTGGCACCCCCATCAACTGCGCCGCATCTTTCAATGAAGCATGCGCGAGTTCATCTAGGAACACCCGCTGCACCTCACCCTCGAGTCCTTGCGCCACCGCCAGATTCGTCAGGTAACCATTGGATGTCAGGACCGCCTCCTTCACGCCAAAGAATTTCGCCAGTGCCCCCTCCAGCTTCCCATACAGCGCATGATTCCCCGTAGTGCGACGCGAGGCGGCGACATTCACGCCATACTTGCTCACGCCCTCTTTCACCGCGCGCAACACCTTCGGATGACTCGCCAGCCGGAAATAATCGCACCCCGCGAAGTAAATCAGCTTCTTCCCTTTCCAGCACACATACGTGCGGTCGACTTGTTGCAACTCATCAGACATAAACGAAATCATCTCTCAACCAAGCTTAGCGTTCTCACAAAACGGTCTACGATGGAATCATGAACTGAATCTATACGTTTAGCCTTCGTATCGTGCATCACCGAGATCAGAAAATCCCCTCCTCTGAACCGCCAATTCCTGATACGAAACCAAGCCTCAAAATCTTTGTTCCAAAGCCCACATTCCATATCCGGCTCTCGCAACGTGTCCTCTTCGTCGAGCGTCTTGTAAAGAGAGGTGACAAGCCGCCAATCTTTCACCGTCACTGGATGTGCTTTGTCCTGATCTTTCTCAAAGTCTGCTTGAGATTTAGTCCAAACAGAAAAGATTTCGCCTCCGGGATTTTTGGCTGCGAAAGAAATACCATTTCCAAGATCCCTCACAATCCACTCGACCGGCAGCTCCGCCTCCCAGTAATCCTGATACCGGTAGCGGTAAAATCTGACCGGCATTTCCATATCATTTCTCCTGCTTTCTAGGCCCGATCGGTTCCCGCGAGATCACCATCTCATCGATGTAAACGTGATAGTCCGCCTTCGCTGTCCACGTCCCGCCGTAATAGACATTCAGCCACACCATCTCCACCTTCAGCGTATCCACCGCACGCATCCGGATATCGGTTTTCTCGAACGCCAGCTTTCCATCCACCCAGCCGCGCAGGATGCCATCCGCCTTGCCCACGGTGTTCAACTTCACGTACTGCTCGATGCAATACCAGCGGTTGTTCTCCAGATAACCCAGCTTGTCCTTATCCCAAATCCATTCCGAGCCATACTGCCCCTTCATATCCATGTGATAGCAATAAAACCCGATAGGCAGCTTCCCTTCGCGACGGCTCGCAAAGAGTCCTCGCGCCGACCATCCATCCGTGCCATTCACCGGGCGACCGCCCCAACCGGCTTTTCCATAAGTGCCACCCACACCGGGAAATTTGCCGCCCTGCGTTCCCGTCCAATCATCTGCTAACCGGATGTAATAGCGGAAATAAACTTCTTCCGGCTCACTGCCCGTCCGTTTCTTGAAAGCATACTCCACACTGGTGCCATAGTGGCCATCCTTCTCCACCTTCACCCGCAGCGCCTTGCCGGAGAGCGGCTCGAACTTTCGTGATTCATCGACTGAAACAAGTTCACAATTCTGCGGTAGCTGCTTCTCACCCCAAGCCTTGAACCAGTCCGCCTGCTCGAAATCTGCCGTAAAATAAACCGCCTTGTTCGTGCTCTGGGAAAAACTCACGCACGGCAACAATAAAAGTCCGGCGAGACAGAACCACAGTTTGACAATGGTGCTCATAGTTTTGCTGATGAGGATGACGTGAAGGCTATCGCATCCTTTCTAGCATTGCTATCCAAACAAAAACGCCCGGCAGCCATTGGCCACCGGGCGTTCTCTGAAATCACTTCAGCTTACTTCAACTCGGCCGACCAGAACTCATACCAGTCGTCCAGGTTGTTCAGGTTGATCGCGTCAGGCAGCACGCCGCCGTCATCGTTCAAGCCGTTGGCCTTCAGGATGCCCTTGCGGGTGTCGTCAGCATGGATGTAACCGGCGATGGACACATTCAGCTTGTGGATGTTGCCCTTCGTGAGGTTCACGCCCGGCTGTTGCTTGATCCAGGACTCGAACTGCACGTAGGTCGGCTTGCTTTCCTTGATGAATTTCTTCACCGCGTCAGCATTCAGGCCCAGCGCGCTCACGACCATGGAGTCGTAACCAGCACCGATGCCCGGATAGCCGTCAGCCAGCTTGCCAGCAGCTTCGAGGGAAACCTTCTGCCACAAACGGGGCAGATGCAGAACACCCAGCGGACCGGCTGTGCCGGAGCTGATCAAAGGAACGATTTTGCTCATAGATTGATAGAGTGGTTAACGGGCCAAAACCATAGTAAAACGGGGCATACAGGGTCAACGGCATTTTCCCGGTTCACCACATTGTAACGCAGCCCTGAAATCCGTGTGTCAGGTTAATTTCAGCTTTTCCCGAAGGTTTTTCGCGAATAACCTGCCGCGACCATTGGAGAAAACTACATAACAATTATACTTATGTTCATCCGTAATTCCCTCGTCGTCGCCGGTCTGCTGGCTGTGGCTGTCGCTTTCGGCGCTACCTTCGCCCAATCGCAGGAACGCGCTGCCGCACAGAAATATGAAGTCGCCGTCATCAAGTTCGACGGCCCCGACCGCATTGCTTACATCCTTCCCGGCAACACTCAGAAGGCCCGAATCACCGATGAGATCGAGATCCCCAAAGGCGTGCATGATGAAGCCTTCTGTCTGGCTGTCGCCGCCAACAAACTCGCAAAGGATGGCTGGGAACCCGTCAGCATCGACGGCACCCGCATCATGATGAAGCGTGCGGTGAAGTGATGTAGCCGTCGAGGTCAGGAGGCGGAACACACTAGCTTCGTCATCTTCTCCCTCGCCAAATCATCTGCTGTCGTTAACCTTTCGGCCAATCCCGGAAGGCATGATTGTCTTTCCGGCATGATGATTTATGCCACGTCTTTCACGCATCCTTTTCGCCTTGCTGGTCACCCTTGTCTGCGCCACGTCCCTGCGCGCCGCTGATCCCCTCTGGCTCCGTTACCCCGCCCTCTCGCCGGATGGCACCAAGATCGTCTTCAGCTATCGCGGTGACCTTTACATCGTCCCGAGTAAAGGCGGCAGCGCCATTCCGCTCACCATGCACGAGGCGCAGGACTTCATGCCCGTGTGGTCGCCGGATGGTAAGAGCATCGCATTCGCGTCTGATCGTCATGGGAATTTCGATGTGTTCCTCATCCCCGCTGAAGGCGGAGAAGCCAAGCGCCTCACGTATCATTCTGCGTATGATTACCCCACGGACTTCACGCCGGATGGCAAGAACGTGCTCTTCTATTCGCAACGGATGGATTCGCCGCTGAACCAGCAATTCCCGAATCGCACGCTCCAGGAGCTGTATCAAATCCCCATCGATGGCGGTCGCCCGTATCAGATCCTCACCACGCCTGCGCAAGATGCGCGCTTCGATAAAGCGGGCACACGCATCCTCTATCATGACCGTAAAGGTTATGAAAACGAGTGGCGCAAGCATCACACCTCCTCCATCGCGCGTGATGTGTGGATGTATGACAAGGAATCCGGCAAGCACACGCAGTTGACCTCATTCAACGGCGAAGACCGCAATCCCATCTGGAGCCCGAACGAGAAGGAAGTTTATTACCTCAGCGAAAAGAGCGGTTCGTTCAATGTCTGGAAAATGCCTTTGGCCACTCCGGATAAAGCCGTCCAAGTCACCGAGCACACGAATCATCCCGTGCGTTTCCTCAGTTCCTCGAAGAAAGGCGACCTCTGCTATAGCTACGATGGCGAGCTTTACCTCGTGAAAGGCGGGAGCGGTAAACCGCAGAAGGTTTCCATCCAGATCGCCGCTGATCGCAAGCGCAACGATTCGCAATTCGTGAACCTCAGCGGTGATGCCACCGAGATGGCGCTCTCGCCGAAGGGCAAGGAGATCGCGTTCGTCGTGCGCGGAGAGATCTTCGTGGTGTCCATTGATCACAAGATCACCAAGCGCATCACGAACACGCCCGAGCAGGAGCGCTCAATCAGCTTCAGCCCGGATGGCCGCAAACTCCTCTACGCCGGCGAACGCAACGGCAGCTGGAACATTTACGAAGCGAGCATCGCGCGCGAGGAAGACCTGCATTTCTACAGCTCCACGCTCATCAATGAAACTGCGCTGCTGGGCGACGCCGCCGAAACCTTCCAGCCACGTTATTCGCCGGATGGTAAGGAAGTCGCCTATCTGGAAGAGCGCACCACGCTCAAGGTCTTGAATCTCGCGAGCAAGCAGAGCCGCGTGGTGCTGCCCGGTGACGCGAATTATTCCTACACGGATGGCGATCAGTGGTTCGATTGGTCACCCGATGGCAAATGGTTCCTCGTCAATTTTCTCGATAAGAACCGCTGGTCCATGGAGGTCGGCCTGCTGGATGCCGCTGGTGGCAAACCGCCTGTGAACCTCACGAAGAGCGGTTATGAAGATGAGCGTCCACAATGGATGATGAAAGGCAAGCTGTTGCTCTGGTTCACCGATCGTCACGGCATGCGTAGTCATGGCAGTTGGGGTGCGAATCAGGACGCCTACGGCATGTTCCTCACGCAGGAAGCCTATGATCGTTTCAATCAGACGAAGGCCGAATACGAGCTGCTCCAAGAACGCGAAAAGAAAGATAAGGACAAAGAAAAGGATAAGAAGGACGACGACAAGAAACCGGCGGAGGACAAAGACAAAAAGCCGGATGAAGCGAAGAAAGACGAGCCCAAGAAAGAGGCCACCGCTAAGGATGAGAAGAAGGATAAAGATAAAGAAAAAGTCGAGCCGGTGAAGATCGAATTGGATGGCATCGAGAAGCGCGTCACGCGCCTGACCATTCATTCCTCTGACCTTGCGGATGCGGTCATCACACCGGATGGCGAGACGCTCCTCTACCTCGCGAAGTTCGAGAAAGGCTACGATCTCTGGCAGCACAAGCCGCGTGAGAGCGAGACGAAGCTGCTCGTGAAGCTGGGCGCGGACTCCGGTCGGCTGCACATGGATGAGGAAGGCAAAAACGTCTTTGTGCTCGCTGGCGGCAAGATCACGAAGGTGGAGATCAGCGGAGCCAAGCAGACGGGCATCAACTTCAGTGCGGAGATGGAATTGAATCGCGCAGCGGAACGCGCCTACATCTTCGAGCACGCGTGGCGTCAGGTGTTGAAGAAATTTTACGTGAAGGATCTGCACAAGGTGGATTGGGCCTTGTATGAAAAGGCTTACGCCCGCTTCCTCCCGCACATCGATAATAACTGGGACTTCGCCGAGATGCTGAGCGAGATGCTCGGTGAATTGAATGCCTCCCACACGGGCAGCGGTTATCGCCCCTCCACGCCGAATGGCGACAGCACGGCGAACTTGGGCGCGTTCTTCGAGAACACGCCGAAGGGCCCCGGCTGGAAGATTCTGGAAGTGATCGAGAACGGTCCCTTGGACAAGTCCGGCATGAAGATCAAGGCGGGCCAGGTCATCGAGAAGATCGATGGCGTGACCATCGACGAGAACACGAATCCTTACGCCCTGCTGAACCGCAAGGCGAACAAGCCGGTGCTGCTCTCGCTGCTCGATCCGGCCAACAACACGCGCTGGGATGAAACGGTGAAACCCATCACGCAAGGTGATGAGGATGAACTGCTCTACCAACGCTGGATCAAGTCACGCCGCGAGATGGTGGATAAACTCTCCGGCGGCAAGATCGGTTACGCGCACATCCGCAGCATGGGTGACACCGCTTTCCGTGATTTCTACTCGGAAGTCTTGGGTCGCAACACGGACAAGCAAGCCATCGTGATCGACACGCGCTTCAACGGTGGCGGCTGGTTGCATGATGACCTCACGGACCTCTTGAGCGGCAAGAGCTACTTCACCTATATCCCGCGTGATAACGTCATCGGCCACGACCCCATGCAGAAGTGGCAGAAGAAAACGGCCGTTGTGATGGGCGAGAGCAATTACTCGAACGCGCACATGTTCCCCCTGCTCTACAAGACGCTGGGCATCGGTGAACTCGTCGGCATGCCCGTCCCCGGCACCGGCACGGCTGTCTGGTGGGAAACGCAGATGGACAAGACGATCTACTTCGGCATCCCGCAAGTGGGCATCAAAGACCGCCAAGGCAAGTATCTGGAGAATCAACAACTGGAACCGGATCACCGCGTCAGCAACGACCCGGAATCCGTCGCGAAGGGCAAGGATTTGCAGTTGGAGAAGGCGGTGGAGGTGTTGTTGAAGTAAAATCAGTGGCGAAATCGGAAATCACAATTAAGTTATTCGTATGCAGAATTATATTTGGGCCGACCGGTTTAAGCAGGTCTATGACGCGGGCGTGTTGCGCTACAACAACGGCACGCAGGATGCCAAGAGCCTTTTCAGCAAGGAAGAGGTGGAGTTTCTGGCGTCCATCGGCTGCACTGCGCAGGAGTTGTTCGATTTTGTGGAAGATTTCTGCCGGTGGAATGAACCCGTTTATTCCGATGTGCTGCTGGTGACGGCTGTGCGGCGTGAATATTTTCTGACGGTTCAGAAAGGGAAGCATAGCAACCACGTCATCGATTCGGACAAGCTACCGGCCAAGTCGGCGGCCATCGGACGTATCACATGGTTACCGCGCATCATCGAGAAGGCGAAAGCGAAGTTGCGTGGGGAGATGCCGCCGGAGTTGATGTATGGGTGTGGCGGGGATCGGCCGTTCTTAAGGAGTGTGAATATCAGTCTGGCGGATTTTCTCCGCTACACTTGGGAAGTAAATGGCGACGAACAAAAAATCCTCGCCTACGTGAACGAACAAAAAGCGAAAGTATAGCAGGAAGGCCGAGCACCCCTCACCCCAGCCCTCTCCCCTCCAAGGGGCGAGGGAGATGGGAGCGGTAGGTTTCGACGATGGCAAGTCGAGGTTATTACGTGGCCTTGACGAAAAGAGTCAGGGCTCAAGAGACTTTCGCCCTACCGGGATATCGGTTCACCCTCTGAGGCCTACGATATCCATGCGCTTGGCGGTTTCGCGGTAGGCTTCTTCGACCCATTCGACGATGCGTTTTGGGTCAGGAGAGTATTCTAGTTCGATGGAGACGACGCCGTTGGGGATCGCGAGTTCTTTGATGGCTTGGAGGTAGGGTTCGAATTTCACGACACCGCGGCCGGGCGGGAGATCGCCGTGGACTTTGCCGTCGCAATCACTGAGGTGGACGTGGATGGCTTTGTTTTTGAGTTTGAGGACGTCGCTCGGGCAGGTGTCGGATAAGACGAGGTGGCTGATGTCGATGTTCGCTTTCACGCGCGGGTGATTCACTTCATCGACGAAGCGGACCATCTCAGGGATATTGTTCAGGAGGCTGAGGCGGAAGGGTTCAAGTTCCAAGGCGATATCGATCTTTTTTTTCGCGGCGTAATCGCCGAGCTCGCGGCAGGTATCAACGGCGTATTGCCACTGGGCGGCAGCAGGGATGACTTCGCGTTGCCAGATGTATTCACCGAGGACGAGGAGGATGTTTTTCGCGCCCCAGGTTTTGGCGAGGTCGATGAACTTTTTGGTGCGCTCGACGTGATAGGCGCGGACGGGATCGTTGAAATCGATGAGGCCCACGGAGACGACGGGTAAAGAGATGATGGGCAGCTCGAGTTTTTCGCAGGTGTTCGCCACGAGGCTCACTTCTTTTTTCGAGATGCCGACGGCTTCCGTGAAGATGTCCACGCAATCAAAGCCGATGCGGGAGATGTGCTTGAGGCCGGTGGCGGTATCGACGCCTGCTTGCTGAAATGCGCTGTTGATGATGCCGAGCTTCATAGGAATGGGCGCGAAACTAAACCGTTCCCGAGTGAATGAAAACATTGATTTGAGCGAGAAGGAGAAATCCCGAATCCAAAGTTCCAAGCTCCAGAGAAAATTTAAACATCAAGGAGTTTTCGCGCACAGGCCCAAATTCGAGAACCTGTGGGTGCTCTCACCCCTCACCCCTGCCCTCTCCCCGTTGAGGGGAGAGGGAGAACATTTGTCGCTGCTGGCTGAAGTTGGAAGTCACAGGCGGGCGAAACTTTAAATGCATTGTGTGGATGCAGCTAAATCTCGCACTTCCGCGCATAGTTGACATAGGGAAACACTACTGACACCTTCGCGGGCGTGTTCGTAAATCTGCCGAAAGTTAGCAAGCGTCCGGTATGCGTAAAGGCATGCTGGCCGGTTGCCATTTGGGCAGCCAAGCGTCCGGTGACGCCACGGCAGGATTCGCGAATGTAGCATTATAAACTTTCCGAAACCCGCCGTGATATTCGCGGCGGGTTTTCTTTTTCCGCTGCGATGCTACACCGGGTCACTCGGGAGGCATAAACATGAGCACCAATACTAACGCCTCCGCTCCGTCTCGCAGCCTGTTGATCGCGGCCTTCATCGCGCTCTACACAGTCTGGGGTTCCACGTATCTCGCCATTCGCGTGGCGGTGGAATCGTTGCCGCCGTTTCTGATGGCGGGGGCGCGCTTTGTGATCGCGGGCGCCCTGCTCTATCTGTTCATGCGCCTGCGGGGTGATGCGCGGCCTACGTTGCAGCATTGGAAGAATTCTTTTATCTCCGGAACGCTTTTGCTGCTGGGTGGTAACGGATTGGTGGTGTGGGCGGAGCAATATGTCACCAGTGGATTGGCGGCGCTCATCATCGCGATTGTGCCGTTGTGGATCGCGTTGTTGGATTGGGCGCGACCGCAGGGGGAACGTCCGAGCGGGAAGAATATTCTCGGCATCGCGATCGGGTTTGCGGGCGTCATCCTCTTGGTGATGGGTCAGGGTAAAGATGTGCATGGGGCGGGCGTCCATGTGGGCGGGATCATCGCGCTCGTCTTTGCGTGCATCCTCTGGGCATGGGGCTCGCTCTTCATGAAACACAACGCGCGGCCGACGTCACCATTGCTCGGCGTGGGCATGCAGATGTTGTGCGGGGGCGCGACGCAATTGCTCGTGGGCCTGATGCGCGGGGAGATGGCGCAGACGGATTTCAGCGCGTTCACGAACCGTTCGCTGATCGCGTTTGTGTATCTGGTGGTGGTGGGTTCCTGGATCGGTTTCAGCGCTTACATCTGGCTGTTGCAAGTGTGCAATCCTTCGCTGGTGGCGACGTATGCGTATGTGAATCCGATCGTGGCAGTGTTCCTCGGATGGTGGTTGCTGGATGAGCATTTGAATGGGCAGACCATCATGGCGGCAGCGGTCATTGTGGTGGGCGTGTGCGTGATCACGTTGCCGAAGAATTTCGGGGAGATGGTGAACCGCGGAATACGCAGACTACGCGGAAACTGGGGATGAGGTTTTGTATCAGAGAGAATGTGTGGAGTCTTTTTTGGGAATACGGAGATAATGAGCTATCTCCTTGGTTCGCCCTGTGCGTTCCATCAATTCATACCAGATCGTCTCACGAATGGTGTCCAGTTCTTTGCCAAGCTGGTTGTTCCAGAAGCGCATAACTTTGATGCCTTGGCTGGCCAGATATTCGTCGCGAACAACGTCTTTCATCTGCTGGCCGGGAAAACCGTGACTACTGCCATCCAGTTCCACAGCGAGACGGGCATCTGGGCAATAGAAATCCAAGAAGTAGTTACCGCATGCATATTGCCTGCGAAATTTGAATTCATTGAACCGGCGGTCTCGCGATAGACGCCAAAGTTGTTTTTCGGCATCGGTTGGTTTTTTTACGAAGTCGGCGGGCGAGGTTTTTGGCTTTGGTGGTGCGGGTGCGATATTTCTCTTGGGTTGTGTAAGGCAGTTTTGTTTTGGGGTGGGTCGAGGGGCACCCTCATCCTCAATCCTTCTCCCGTTAGGGAGAAGGAGGTTTTTAGCTGCGTTGCTATCGAACTCTCCCTTGAGTGATTTGTTCTGCTCGGTTGGCATTGGGCTGAAAAGATTTTTGAACTTGGTTTCGTTGAAAATTCAGCCCGCTAGAATCACTCTGAGCTGTCTTTGAGTTCTTTGAGGAGGATGGCGGTGACTTTTTCGCAGTCTATTTTTGTTTTGTTGAAGAAATCGACCAGGCTGACAGCGTCTGAGCGCAGGATGGCCAGTAAAAGATGCTCTGCGCCGGTGAAGGAAAACCCCGCTTTTTTCGCCTCTTGATGGGCTGCTTCCAGCATGGCATGGGCGTTCAGGGTATAGGGAATTGGCGCGGTGCTTTCGGGTGAGACCTTATCCTGATAGATCGCTGTAATCTCATTTCTCACCAGCTCCAGAGTTAGCCCTTGGCGATGCATTACTTGCACGGCTACCCCACTACCCAACGTCATAAGACCGGCCAGCACTTGCAGAGTTCCCACGGTGGAGAGTGCCACGGTTCTGGATTCAGTCTGAGCTGCTTGTAAGGCTTTGAGCACGCGCGGAGAGAACTCATTTCCGTGCGCGTTTATAGGTTCGTTGGTGAAGGTACGATCCCACATATCCTCTGCAGGACCGGCAGAGAAGTTCGGGTCCAGTTCCCGCAAGATGGCTTCCCGCACTTGTTTGATGTCCAACTCGGTAGAGCAGATGATTTTTGCGGCAGGTCCTCCGGCTTGCAGCAGTCCCAAGAAAACGTGTTCCGTGCCGAAATACGTGTGATAGAGGGCCTTTTGCTCTTGGTGCCCGACGGCAAAAACAGTTTTCAAACGGGGGCCTTCAGGAAGGACTGTCGCATCTGGCTGGCGTGGAATCTCGTCCAGAGCCGCGATTATCTTTTTCTCGATCTCACCCCAATCTCCGCCGAGATGCTGCATCACGTTCACGGCCACGCCCTGCCCCAACTGGCACAATCCGAAGAGCAGATGGAGATCGTCAATAGCTTGCCCCCTGCGCTGTGCTTCGGCACGCGCCAGAGAGAGGACCTGACGGGCCCGAGGTGTAAAATCTATGTCATCTGGAAAAGACCCGGATTTAGGCTGGGTGAACAGATTCAAAATACGACGCACCCATCCCGGAGATTCGGATTCATTCGGCCCAGAAGCGAAACCAGTCGGAATCTGCTCCAACAGTCTGTTGGAGATGTTTTCGGGCTTAACCCCGATTTCATCAAACCATTTCGTCACCTGCCCTTTCGTTTTCAGGATCCCCAACAGGAGATGTTCTGTGCCGACGAAATCATGACGCAAGCTGGCCGCCTCTGCTGAGGCCAGGTCGAGGATCTGCTGGGCTATGGGGGCATAAGAGATTTCCTTGCGATTATCAGCGGGATTTAGATCAGAGGCGAAAATCAATTTAAGTCCATCAGGATCAATCGAAAAATCTTTCAAGACTGCATGCGCGGCGCCATCTCCGCTCTCGAACAGGCCGAGAAACAAGTGCACATCACTGATCTCAGCATGGCCGCGGCTTTCTGCCTCATGGCGGGCTGAGGCCAAAACCGTTTTCGCGCGAGGAGTGAAGGTCATTCGCAGGTTCCTTTCCCGGTTTGGATGATTGCAACTGTGTAGAGGAAAACCGGTAGCAACAGGAAATACAAAACAGAAATTCCAACCGAATGGGTCAACGGAATGGAGGAGATTTTGACAGGATCAACAGAGGGACAGGATGGGGAAACTCACCACGGAGACACAGATTTACGCTTTTGGACCCCGACCAAAAGGTGCGGGGTAAATTTACGATTTACGAGGAAAGGCAGCTTCAAATGTTAAGTTACGTGGATTGGGATTTTTGGATGTTCTTGTCAGTGAAAAGGTTGGGGTTTCATCACAAATTTTAGCGAAAAGTGGTGGTTTTCTTGAGAGGTTTGTGACATAGATTTAGATGCTGGCAGCTCGCTGCTGGTAAAGGAGAGGCTGCAAGCCTGTTTCGGGTTCCTAGTTTTGAGTTTCGAGTTGGGAACATGAAAGGTTCAACATCCTCAAGCCAATGGTTCGTTGGAATTATTTGGCAATCCTTATGGAATCATCAGGGCCGAGGTTCGGCTTCCGAGCGGGGGGAATGAGTGAGGTGTAGTGCCTCCTCTCCCCGTGTCCTCTCCTCCAGCTAGCCGAAGTTCGGCTTCCAACTGGAGGAGAGGGGGATGGGAAGCGATGGGCTTTCGGCGGTGGTGGGGTGTGGTTATCACGGTGCCTTGACGTAAAGAGTTAGGGCGGCGGAGCACCACCGCCCTACCGGATTAGGATAGGATCTGTGGGTGGATCGGGCGCTGGATCAGGGCTCGTAAGCCGGAGGGGGAACGGGACGTCGACCGTGATTGTGTCGGGGAATCCCAAGTAGCCACTGCGGAACCGGCCGGGTGCTGACTGGCGTCAGGTGAAGTCCAAAGTTTTAACTTTGGAGTTCGGCGTCGAATCGACTTCTTTGATTAGGAGGGTTGGGCGGGATAGCTCACAGGGGTCGGATGGTTTCATTGCTCTTTGACATAGTTTCTGAAGCCGAAGGCTGAAGGAAGAAGGCAGAATGAAGAATGAGGGGCACCCTCATCCTCAATCCTTCTCCCGTGAAGGAGAAGGAAGAAGGGGCGGCGTGCTTCCTCAGAATGCTCCGCCTTTTTCTCAAGCTTTTGGCGTGGAGTGGCTGGCGAGGGTTTGGTTCGGGAGGAAAAGGCCGGATGCTAGAGTACCGCAGGACAGGATGCATCGACGGAGTCGCGCTGAACGGATCGGATGGAAGCTGCTTCAGGGGAATGTAGAATTAAGAAGGTTGAATGAAGAAAACAGGGAAGTGGGGAAACATCGAACATCCAACATCGAACATCCAACATCGAACATCCAACATCGAACTCCGAACATCGAGAGGGGGAAGGTTAGGAGCTGGCGCTGGTGTAGCGGCTGACGGAGAAGCGCCAGAAGGCGACGGAGGCGAGCCAGCAGAGAAGTGCCATCACGAGCATGAGGGTAAGTTGGCCGGGTGAGCCGAGTTTCTGGATAAGGACGCGCACGGGGACGTTCACGACGAGCATCATGGGCAGGACGAAGGTGAAGAAGGTCTTGAAGAGGCCTTTGAAGGCTTCGTCCGGCTGACGGGAGATGTTGAAGAGGTTGTAGTAACCCCAGACGATGCCTTGCGCGCGGACGGTCCAGAAGCTGACGCTGGTGAGCAGAAACATGAGTGAGTAATGGATGATAAGGCCCACGATGCTGAGCAGGAGGAAGCCAATGATGTGGGCGGCTTCGGGCATGATACCAAGCTTCCGGCAGGCGTAGATCATCACGGCGATGCCTGTCGCCGCGCTGATGAAGCCACCAAGGTCCACTTGCTTAAACGAGATGAGGAAGCGGGTGTTCACGGGCAAAAGCATCATGAAGTCCAGCTTTCCGGTGCGGATGAGTTCGGAGACGTTCGCCAAGTTCACGAGAAAGAAGGCGGTGAAGAGTTGCTGGATGAAATGGCTCGCACCGAAGAGCATGACGACTTCCCACTTGCTCCAGGTGCCGATGTGCTCGGTGTGCATGTAGAGCACGCCGACGAAGATGAGTTGCAGGGCGAACCACAAGAGTTCGACGATGAGCCAGAGGATGAAGTTCGACTTGAAGCCCATCTCGCGCACGACGGAGTTACGCCAGAGCATGACGTAAATTCCCCAGTAACGTTTGATGGTTTCAGTCATCTTAATGCATCAGCCGCCGACGGCGGAGTAGTGTTTGATGCCGCGCGCCCAAACGGCGCGGGCGAGCATATAAGCCATCACGACCCAGAAGGCTTGCATGGCAAGACCGGCCCAGAGTTCGGAGCCGTTCATCTTCCCGAGATAAACATTCACGGGGAAGAACATGAGGTATGGGAACGGGGTGAAGAACATGAGCTTCGTGATCAAGGGCGGCAGGATGTCGAGCGGATAGAGCTGGCCGCTGGCGGCGTATTCCACAGCGAAGGCGATGAAGATGAAGGTGGAAACTTCCAGCACCCAAAAAGCGAGCAACGCCAACGTGTAGGAAATCAAGAACTGCAACAGCGCGGTGAGCACCAGTGAGATCATGAACACTCCGAAGTGTGTGCCACTGGCGGGGCCGACGAAAAAGTCTCGCTGGAAAAAGATGAAGATGGACACAGGTATGATAGCCACCAAGGTGTAAATGAGCCGACCGGAAGCGAACAGGACGAGGCGGTAGCTGAGATAATCGATGGGCTTCAGCAGGAATTGGCTGATGTTGCCGTCCTTGATATCGGCGGCAATCTGCCAGTCGTCCTCGGTGACGGCGGTGAAGGTGTTCACCAAAGTCACAATGAGGTAGTAAGAAATCATCTCGGCCAAGGAGTAGCCCGCGACATCATCACCGGACGTCTTCCCCTCATAGACGGCGCGCCAGATGAAGATGGTGGCCATCAACGGCACGAGTCCGAAGGCGGCGCGAAAAAAGAAGTTCACGCGGTAAACGAGCGTGTTCTGCAAACCGACATTCGCGACGTGGAGATACTTCTTCACAGTATGACGGGCACTGCTGTAATGGTTTAATGCAGGTTAGTAAATGATGAAGCTGAGGAATGACGAATGACCAAATCCCAATGACGAAGGAATGAGCAATGTCCAAACCCGAATGATACATAATCGCGGAGCAATGTAAGTGAGAGTTCCCGGGTCATTCGGGCTTCGACATTCGTCATTTCGAAGATTCCCCCTTGCCCATCGGCGCGGGTTTTGCGATGAAGGCCGTTCATGTTGGATGTTTCGCAATTAAAACCGGGTTCGCGCCATGTCGTGACGGTGCAGGATGTCGCTTTCGGCGGCGAGGGTGTCGCGCGGCTGGATGAGTTCGTGATCTTCGTGCCGTTCGTCCTCACGGGCGAAGAAGTGGAAGTGGAGTTGACGGAGGTGAAGAAGAAATTCGGACGCGCGAATCTGGTGCGAGTCATCAAGCCATCGCCCGAGCGCGTGAAGCCGGAATGCCAATACTACATGGACTGCGGCGGGTGCCAGTATCAGCACATCAGTTACGCAGCGCAGCTTGAGATCAAGCACAAGCAGATATCCGATCTCTTGCAGCGGTTGGGCAATATCGCTCCAGAACGCGTCACGCCAGTCATCCCCTGCCCTGAGCCGTATGGTTACCGGAATCGCATCATGATCCGCAGCCAGTGGAACGGGCGGTTGAAGAAATTGCACATCGGTTACGTGGCGCAGGACAGCCGGTTCGTGGTGGATGTGGAGGAGTGCAAGATCGCGGAGAAAGTCTTGAGCGATCAGATTCCGGCGGTGCGAGCGAATCCGCCGCCGAAGGGTGGATTGAAGGTCGTGCTGCGCATCCCGCCGGAAGGTTGGGAAGTGCCGGAGAATTCGTTCTTTCAGAACAATTTCTTCCTACTGCCGAAGCTAATCGAAGCAGTGCGCGATCGCATCAAGGATGCGGGCACGAGTCATTTGGTGGATGCGTATTGCGGCGTGGGCTTCTTCGGCATCGAACTGGCGAAGTATGTGGAGAGTTTCGCGGGTGTGGAACTCGATATCCCGGCGATCAAGGCGGCGCGCAAGAATCTGGCGAATCGCGGATTGACGAATGGCGAGTTCATCGCGGGTCAAACAGAGGTGGAATTGCCGAAGCTGATGGCGAAGTTCGACGCAGCCAAGACCACAGTGATCATTGATCCGCCGCGCAAGGGTTGTCATCCAGGTGCGATCACGTGCTTGAGGGAAAATCGTCCGGCACAAATCCTCTACGTCTCTTGCCATCCGGCCACATTGGCACGAGATTTGAACTTATTGTGCGCGGACGGGGTCTATGAAGTGGTGCAAGTAGTGCCGCTGGACATGTTCCCGCAGACGCAACATGTGGAATGCGTGGCGGATTTGCGCCTGTGCAAATCTGTAGAAGTGTAAGGGAATTGTAACGTTGCTGGCGGTCCAATGGGCTTGTCAGCAAGCTGATGTTCGCGTCAACTGAGGCCACAGAAATCTTATGACCGTGACGGAAAAACCGCCCCTGCGATTTTCGCTAAAGATTCTTCCGTGGCTGATCGCGCTGGCAGCACTCGGTGTGTATCTTGCCACCGCGAGCGGCTGGGTGACGTCGAAAAGCCTGCCCATCACCAGCAAACTTCTTGGCTGGGACTGGTGGTCTATACAAGCCCTGCCTCCCTTGCTGTATCTTGTCACGCTACCGATTGCATGGCTGCCCGCAGGCAGCGCCCCTGCGGTGATGAACGCGTTGACGGCCATACTGGCCGCGTTGACTCTGAGCACGCTAACCAGGACAGTGGCCTTGCTGCCGCAAGATCGCACCCGGGAACAACGTCAAAAAGAGCGCACCACAAACGGTCTGTTAAGCATTCCGACAAACTGGATCCCCCCGCTCTTTGCCGCTCTAACCTTGGGTTTGCAGATGAGCTTTTGGGAGCACGCCACAGCCTTGACGGGTGAAATGCTGAACCTGCTGCTGTTCGGTCACATCATCCGCTGCCTGCTGGAGTACCGTCAGGAAAAGAAAACAACTTGGCTCTACCAGTTCGTATTTTTCTACGGTCTGGCGACGACGAACAACTGGGCGATGATCGGTTTTTTCCCCTTCTTCCTGATCACACTCATCTGGTTTCAGGGCAAATCGTTCTTCAAGCTCAGGTTACTGGCCAAGTTTGCCGGCTTCGGTTTGCTTGGCCTTTCGCTCTACCTGCTCATGCCGCTAGTGGAAAGTTTGAGAGGAAACGGCGATTTTGTGACGCTGCTGCACGAACAACTCGGCCAGCAAAAACTCGCTCTCCGCACCATCCCCCCCTGGCTTCCGCTGATCCTTTCCCTCGTCGTGTTCCTGCCTTTGATTTCCATCGGCATCCGGTGGCCATCGAACATGGGTGAAGCCAACCCCATCGCCTCATTTCTCACGTTACTGATGTTCTACCTCGTCCACGCGATGTTTTTAGGATTCAGCATATGGGTGATGTTTGACCCGGTTTACAGCCCGCGGGGAATGGCGATGGGCGTAGGAATCCCTCAGCTCACTTTTCTGACCTTCAATTACTTGATCGCCCTGAACATCGGCTACTACAGCGGCTATTTCCTGCTCATTTTCCGCCAAGGGGACCAACGCGGCTGGAAACGGCAATCATCCTTGAATTCCGCTTTGGGCTGGCTGATCACCATACTGATGTGGACAGGTCCCTTTGTCACTGCGGGAGCGTTAGCCTATCGTAATTTTCCGACCATCCGGGGAAACAACACCCAAGCGTTAAAAGAATACGCACAACGCATGGCCGCACAACTGCCCGAAACTAGCGCCATACTGCTCAGCAGCGATCCCCAGTTGATCCTCCTGCTGGAAGCCCACTTTGCATCGGAAGGGAAAAATCCCCATCTGATGCTGGACACACGGTTTCTCCCCGAATCCAGATATCAGGAAACCCTCTCCCGTCATTATCCGGGACGCTGGAGCAACCTGATCAAAGAGAAAAACTTGCCCGATCCTCTGCCCTCGCCTTTAGTTGGAGAAGTCATCAAATTCCACTCACAAAGCAACCGCCTCTGTTATCTTCATCCTGTGAGCGGACCGCACCTGCTGGAATCGTTCCATCTGCGGCCCAAAGGTCTGATTTACGAACTTGTCCCTTATCAGCCAGACCAGATACTGGCGCCTGTCCTGACAGAATCAGAAAAAAAGCTGAACGAGGCATTCTGGCAGGAACAGCGGGACTATCTGAACCGGCTGCAACCCTACACCCACCACCCCTATAGTGATGCAGCCATGGTAGCCCGCCACCTCTCCCGATGCCTTGATACCTGGGGTGTATATCTGCACAACTCCGGCAAGGTCAATGAGGGGGCAAAAGCCTTTGATGACGCCTTGATGCTGAACCCTCAGAACACCATTGCCGCCATAAACCGCTCGGGCAAAATAGAATCAGATGATTGGGGGCGGGGGCAAACTTGGAGCACCCTCATGAGGGAGTATGGTCTGGTCTGTGCACCTCAATTGCAATACGAGCTGGGCCGCACCCTGGTCTCCTTTGGTCTGCTCAGGCAAGCTGCGGAGCAAATCGCGTACGCAGTGAAAGCAAAACCCGGGCAAACGGAGTATTTACTCGCTTATACGGAAGTCTTATTGCGCGGACAGGCCCCCAAACAGGCGCTCGCCTTGTTGGCTTCGGCGCAACGTTCACCTGACTTCCCCAAACTTTCCCTGCCCATCCGGATGGAATTCATTCATCAAGAATCGCGAGCCAACGCAGCAATGGGGAATTATGCACAGGCAGAGCAGGCATTGCTCGCTGCACAAAAAGAATATCCGAAAGAAAAACTTCCTCTCGTCGGCCTCTTCAATCTCTATCTCGCCCAGAAAGATTATCCCAAGGCCATCGCCATCACCCAACAGCAGCTCACCCTCAACACGAACAATGCGGAAACCCTGATGAACCTGGGCGCACTATACCTTCAGACGGGTGAAGACGCAAAAGCCATCGCACCCTTGGAACAGGCGGTAAAACTGCGCCCGGAGCATCCTGTCATACTGATGAACCATGCGAATGCAAAATTGCGGATGAATGACCTGGCGGCTGCCGAAAAAGGCTTTCTCAAAGTAGCAGTGCTGCAAACCAACAATCCTGCGCCCCTGTTCTATCTGGGTGAAATTGCCGCTCGAAAGGACAAAAAAGATGAGGCCATCCGCCATTATGAAACATTCCTGGCCAAAGTGCCTGCCAACTCTGCGGATGCCCAGCAAGCCAGACAACGGCTGCAGCAATTGAAAGGCAACTGACCGCTTTGCGTTGGACGCCTCCCCCGCACATCGCTACCTTGCCGCGCAAACTAACTCCGGCCAATGATAATACGCCGGAACCGTGAATGCGGGTCACGCACATCATCACACGATTGATCGTTGGCGGCGCACAGGAGAACACCGTCTCCAGTGTGTTGGGCCTGCGCTCGCGTCATGGATTGGACTGCGATCTCGTCAGCGGTCCCACAGCAGGGCCGGAAGGCTCACTGGAACGTCTCTTCGTCAATTTTCCCGGAGTGCTCTCGCACAATGAACATTTGGTGCGCCCGGTATCCCCCTTGCAGGATTGGAAAGCACTGACGACACTCACTGAATATCTCAAACAACGAAAACCGGACGTAGTCCACACCCACAGCGGTAAAGCAGGCGTGCTGGGACGATTAGCCGCAAAACGAGCCGGTGTGCCGGTCATCATCCACACCATCCACGGGCCATCCTTTGGTAAATTTCAAGGGGCACTCGCCAATTTTGTTTTTACTAATGCAGAGCGTTATGCAGCAAGGGTCACGGATCATTTCATAGTCGTGGCGAATGCGATGACTGAGCAATACCTTGCCGCAGGCATTGGACTGCCGGAGCAATACACCCGCGTTTTCAGCGGCTTCGATCTGCAGCCTTATCTGACGGCTAAAAACGACCAAGCCCTGCGCCAAAAACTTGGCATCGCTCCAGGTGATTTCGTCATCGGAAAAATCGCACGCTTGTTCGAACTGAAGGGCCATGATGATTTGCTGACCGTTGCCCCCAAGATTGTCAGTGCCTGTCCCCAGGTGAAGTTCCTCCTCGTGGGCGATGGCGTGCTGCGCCCCTCACTTGAGGAACAGATCAAGCGCATGGGCTTAGAGAAGCAATTCGTCTTCACCGGATTAGTTCCCCCGAAAGAAGTAGCACGTTATGTCGGCATCATGGATGCACTGGCTCACCTATCTCTGCGTGAGGGATTGCCCCGCGCCCTGCCCCAAGCCTTGGCCGCAGGCAAACCCGTGGTCGCATATGACTGCGATGGAGCCAAGGAAGTTTGCCTGCCTGAGCAGACTGGTTTCCTCATCCAGCCGAAAGATTTTCCGCGCCTAGAACACGCGCTCGTTTCGCTGGCGAAAGACGCGGCCTTGTGCCGGCGACTCGGCTTACACGGGCAGGCGTTGGTTCGCAATTGGTTCCCCGTCGAAAGGATGGTGGATGATTTGTTTCACTTGTATCAAAAGCTGCTAAAGACTGGAGGCGGGCCTAAGGGCTGATTGTGGAATTTCCGCTGAACATCTATCTGCTTTCGCTGATCACAGCCGCACTCGTCAGCGCGATCAGCTTGCCGCTCTGGCGCACATGGTGTCGCCGCACGAATCATGTCGATGATCCCGGCCATCGGAAGATTCACACTGAACCGGTTGCCTTGGCGGGTGGATTGGCCGTCGCCACGGGTTTGTTCGTGCCGATTCTTTTCGGGTGTCTGCTGCTCTTTGGCGGCAGCTGGGCGAACTCTTTGGCCTCAACCCTGGGACTGAATCTGGATGCGTTGGAGGCGATGCGTTACGGCATCGAGAAACGCGCCTTGCAGCTCGGCACCATTCTGTTGGGCGCATTCGGCATGCTGACTCTGGGCTGGTGGGATGACCGATATGAGATGAAAGCCGCGCCCAAGTTCATCGGGCAATTGCTTATTGCATCGCTCGTTGCCGCAGTTGGTGTGCGCGTGACTCTGTTCGTCCCGATCCCGCTTTTCGGATTCATCATCACGGTGCTTTGGATACTTACGCTCATCAACGCACTGAATTTCATGGATAACATGAACGGCCTGTGCGGTGGCCTTGGGTTGAATGGCGCTTGGTTTCTGGGGATGAGCGCAGCGATTCACGGGCAATATCTCGTAGCAGCTCTTGCCGCATTGAGTGTGGGCGCATTGCTCGGATTTCTCCCCTACAACTTTCCGAAAGCCAGTGTGTTCCTCGGAGATGCAGGCAGTCACTTGGTCGGCTATCTGCTGGCCGTGCTGGCAATTCTACCTTCCTTCCACACGCCAGAGCATCCGAACACTCTGGCGGTACTGGTGCCTTTAGTCATCCTCGCTGTCCCCTTGGGCGATCTCCTCTGCGTGGTCATCATCCGCTACCGCTTGGGCAAACCGTTCTGGATTGGGGATAACAATCACCTATCTCACCGGTTAGTCAGGCGCGGATTGAGCAAGCCCACGGCCGTGCTGGTGATCTGGTTGTTGGCTGGACTGGCGGGGATATTGGGGTTGCTGATGCTAGGATAAATCCCCACTACGCAAGCAGTTGCCAATCGTCTCCTCCTCCTCCATGCTCCCTTTGTTCGAATGAATAAACGGTTCTATATTACTACGGCCATCGATTACGTGAACGGGCAGCCTCACTTGGGGCATGCCTATGAAAAAGTGATCTCAGATGTGATCAACCGCGCACAACACAGCTTGGGGAACGAGTCTTTCTTCCTCACCGGTCTGGATGAGCACGGGCAAAAGGTCCAGCAAGCCGCGATGGCGGAGGGCAAAGGCCCGCAAACTTACACTGATGAACTGGCCACCAGCTGGCAGTCCTTCGTCCGCAAGCTGGAGCTGTCCAACAACGATTTCGTCCGCACGTCTTCGCCGCAACATAAAAAAGTGGTGCAGGCGATCCTGAGCAAGCTGCATGCGGAAGGGCATTTTTATAAGCAGACTTATTCCGGCTTCTATTCCGCACGGCAGGAAACATTCCTGACCGAAAAAGACCGTCTGCCCGACGGCACGTTTGACGCGATTTACGGCGAGGTCACGAAGCTGGAAGAGGACAACTGGTATTTCAAGATGCAGTCGCATCAGCAATGGCTGATCGAGTACATCGAAGCCAATCCCTCATTCATCGAACCAAGCTATCGCCGCAATGAAGTACTAGGCTTCCTCAAGAACAACACGCTGGAAGATTTGTGCATCACGCGTCCGGCAGCGCGCTTGAGCTGGGGCATCCCCCTGCCCTTCGCGCCGGATTTCGTGACATATGTCTGGTTCGATGCCTTGGTGAACTACATCAGCATCCCCGCCGCCCACGGTGATCCCGTGGTCTGCCAGGCACTCGGATCGAAGCCGGAAGAGTTCTCTCAAGGCAGCGAACATCTCTCACTCTGGCCCGCTAACATTCACGTCATCGGCAAGGACATCCTGAAATTCCACGCGGTCTATTGGCCCATCATGTTGAAGGCGATGGGCCTGCCGATGCCGAAGCAGATCCTCGTGCATGGCTGGTGGCAAAAGAACGGCGAGAAGATCGCCAAGTCCACCGGCAACATCGTCGATCCCGTCGCCGTCATTGATGACTGGGGGCTGGATGCGTTCCGCTATTATGTGGTGCGCGAACTGGCGATTGGCCCGGATGGCAACTGGACGGATGAAGGTTTCAGCCAGCGTTATCATGCGGATTTGGCCAAGAACATCGGCAACCTGCTGAACCGTTCGGTGTCCATGCTCAAGAACTATAACAGCGGTTTGGTTCCGGCTATCTCACGAGAACTGGCCGCGGAAGCCGAAGCAGCGATGACGAAGTTCAAAGCGCAATTGCAGGCGAATGAATTGCAGGACGCGCTCGAGACGATGCTGGCCTATTCCACCCGCTGCAATGTTTACATCGAGCAGACGGCCCCGTTCAAATTGAAAGATGCCGCTCAAAAGGAACGGCGCGATGAGATCATGTATAATCTCATTGAGAGTTGCCGCATCATCGCCGTGCTGCTCTGGCCGTTCATCCCGAACTCCGCCGGACGAATCTATCAGCAGCTCGGGCTTACCGGTCAGCCGGACAAACTGGCGGACGCCGTCTGGGGCAAGCTGCCGCAAGGTCATCAATGCGGTGATCCCGTCGCTCTCTTCCCGCGCCGGGACCAGCCGAAGAAATGAGCTTCGGCGGGTTGATTCATGTCTTGAAAAAAGAGCGTAAAAGGTTCTAACATCGCCACCATGAAAGGCCGCAACCTTCTCCCCAAAACAGCAGCCGCACTTGTCCTCGGCACCGGGCTGCTGCTCACGACCGGATTCGATGCTTCTGCGCAAGGCCAGTTGCCGCCCGTGGACCAGCTGCTGAACGCCGCCAAAAAAGAACCCCTCGCCCAATACCAGTTGGGCCTGTGCTATGAGCTGGGTATCGGCGTGCCAGCGGATGCAAAGGAAGCAGTGAAATGGTACACACGCGCCGCCAAGACGAATCCGGACGCGATGCATCAAATGGGTTTTCTGGAGGCCCTCGGTGTGGGAACGGCAAAGCCGGACGACAAGGAAGCTCTGAAATGGTATCTCAAAGCCGCCGAGGCTGGTCATCTACAGAGCATATACAAGGTGGCCCTGTACTATGAAAAGGGTATGGGTTTGAAGGCCCCCGACCTGGCCGAATCTTTCAACTGGTATAAGAAAGCCGCCGACCAAAATGTTCTGGAAGCACAATTGCAAGTCGGCAGGATGCTGCAAAATGGCATCGGCACGACCCAGGACTACGCCGAAGCAGTCCGGTGGTTCCGCAAAGCGGCTGATGCTGGCTACGCACCCGCACAGTATGCCTTGGGAAGCTCCTACTCCCTCGGCCAAGGTGTGCCCCGTGATTTTGTGGAATCCTACAAATGGCTCGTCATCGCCGCCAACACGGGCAGTGATGACGCAGCCAAGCGTCGAGATTCCATGGTGGGCCTCTATAAAATGACCCCCGATCAAGTGGCTGAAGGCCTGAAACGGGCAAGTACCTATAAGAAGTAAGATTTAAACTGTTGCAGACCAAGCCTTGGCTTCTCGGCCAAGGCTTTTCTTTATCTGCACTTACGGATTTCAGGAAAAGAAAAAGGCGGCCGAAGCCGCCTTTTAATTCCCTTCGAAAGTTCCGCCTACTTCGCAGGTATCAAAACCAGACGGAAACCTACATCCGTCTTACGCTCAGCAGAACCAAAAGCCTTCCGTGTGCTGGAGAAAAGCAATCCTGGCTCATAACCCTGCCATGAACCTCCGCGCACCACTTTACCGTTGTTCATCACATCCTCGCACCACTCCCAGACATTCCCGCCCAAGTCATAGATGCCATTCGGATTTGCCGGAAAACTCGCCACCGGTGAAGTGTGTTCGTAACGGTCATATGCGATGCGGTTCTCGTAATTGCCCGCCCCCGCCGGAGGCGGCCACGCATTGCCCCAAGGATAAACTCCCGTGATCTTGCGATCGCGCTCTGCCGGAGTGCCACCCGCCTCACCCGAAAGCAACGCCGCCGCGCTCCATTCTTGATCCGTCGGCAGGCGATACTTGTAACCGCTGATCAACGTCTCCTTGCCTTCCTTCTCCGTCAGCCATTTGCAGAACGCTTGTGCGTCATCCCAGCTCACATTCACCACCGGATCAGAAGTATCCTGCTTGAAGCCTGGGCTCTTCCAGCCCGTGCCGCCAGCATACTTGGAATCACGGATGAACGCATCGTAATCGCTATAACGAACTTCCCAGATGGCCACCATCGTCTGCCCCACGGGAACAAATTTGATGCCCAAGCTGTTGAACCATGGCTTGCCCGCCGTGAAACGTCGTGCGGCCAATGCTGCTGCCTGCGCCTTCTTCTCTGCCTCGATCCGTGCAGCCTCCTGCTGCGCCCTCGCTTCCGCCATCGCCTTCTCCTCGGCATCGCGCTTGGCCTTCTCTGCCGCCATCGCCATCTGACGTATCCTGTTCTCCTCCTGCAACGAAGCCATGCGCTTGGCCTCGGCTTCAGCCGCCTTGCGCTTCGCCTCAGTGTCTTCGGTCATCTTCTTCGCATTCGCGATGCGTTTGGCCTCATCATCCTTCAACTTTTGGGCTTCGGCCAGCATTTGCTTGGCCCGTTCTTCGGCGGCTTTTACCTTGGCCGCGCTCTCGGCCTCCGCTTTCTTGCTGGCCTCGGTGGCCTCAGTTGCCGCTTTCTTCTTCAGCAGCTCCGTCTGTTCTTGCAAAAGTTTCAACTCCTCTTCAGCCGCTTTGCGTTTGGCCTCCGCTTCAGCCGCCATCTTCTTTGCCGCTTCCGCCTGCTTGGCCTGTTCCGCTTTCAACTTTTCAGCATCAGCCTTGAGTTTCTTCTCCAGATCCTCGGCCTGTTTTCGCTTGGCCTCCAGATCGCGCTGCGCCTTGGCAGCCTCTTCTTCCAGTTTCTTTTTCTGATCGAGAGCCGCCTGGCTTGGCTGGGATGGTGTTTGCACGGCCACCACCACGGGATCCTTCTTCTTCATCTTCCCCGCCAGCACACCACCCACCGCCCCCACCAGCACAATCACCGCCACGGCGATGAACAAAGTCTTATTGCTGTTCGCTGCCGGCTGTGGAGCCGCCGCCGGCGCTTCTTGCATCTCCGCGCTCGGCGGCGCTTCCAGCTCCAGTCCTTCAACCAGCTTCGAGATGGATTGCGGACGCTGCGTAGGATCTTTAGCCAGACATGCGGCAATCGTCTCCTCCCACACGCGCGGGATCGGTTCGCCGATCACGCGCAGCTCCTTACGCCGATGCACCATCGGGGGCGGAACCTTTTGATTCACCTGCAATATCAGATCACCCGTGTAGAACGGCGGGCGGCTCGTCAGCAGTTCGTACATCGTGGAGCCCAGCTCGTAAATCTCATCCGTCAGCGTGTGTGGAGCTCCATTGGCCTTTTGCGGACTGATGTAAGAAAGATTCCGGTTCGCCACCCGGATCTCCGAAGTACGGCTGATGAAATCCACCAGCACCGAATTCAAGCCATAGTCAGCGATCTTCAGCTGTCCTTTTTGAGTCACCAGCAAATTCGTCGGCTTGATATTCCCATGCAGGATATGGGTTTCATTGTGGGCTTGTTCCAGCACTGTGCAAAGCTGCTGCAACATATCGGCCAGTTCCTGCGGCGCGAAACACTTGTTCTTCTTCTGTTCCCGCAATATCGCCAGCGTGTTGCCTTCGACATACTCCGTTGCCAGGGCCACCACGAGACCGTCTATCTCCACATCATATATCGCCACAAGTTGCGGCCCCTTGATCTCATCCTGTAACTTCTTGATCTCCCGCTTCAGATTCGCGACCGCAGAAGGATCCTCCTTGCCCATTACCGGCAGGAACTTTAACGCCACATCCCGGTTCTGCTTCTCATCCCAAGCCAGCCATGAAACTGAATACAGGCTGCGGCCGACGATCTTCATCAAGGTGTAGCGACCACCAAAAACCTTCTGCCCTTCGGACAGCTTGTTTATCGCTTCACCGAGATCGTACTGTTGATTTCCAGGAGCTGGAGTAGACATGTGTGTTCCTTAGAAGGTTCCGGGCACCTGCCACACGGTCCGGGAACTGCCTTCCGATGCGTTTCTAAACTCTTGGAGCAGAATGGGCAATCGAATTTTAAGCCCAGACCGACTCCCTTTATCGATTCTTTTCTGCTTCATTGCGGTTTCCTCAAAAAGGCGAGCAAATCCGCCATGGCCTGAATATCCATCACCGCCTCTAATCCTTCCGGCATCAGAGACAGTCCTGAACTGCGTAAACCCTTCAAACGGGAACGGCTTACCACCACTTCAGTGCCAGCCGCCGTCTTGATTGTTATGGCCGCTGGGGTCTCCGCGACCACCACCCCGTTCACTTCCTCCCCATCCGTCATTTCCGCCGTGTAAGCCGTGTAACGTTCTTCCATCACCTGATTCGGGTCTAATATGGACGTCAGTAAGGCATCTGTCGCCTTGCCTCCCACCATTCCCAAATCCGGCCCGATTTCCTGCCCCAAGCCTGCCAACCGATGACACGCGGCGCAATTCTGCTCAAAAAGCTGCTTCCCCTTGTCGCCTCGCCCTACTAACCGATCCGCCGCCAAGTATTTCTTCACCAGCGCTTGCCGGTCCTGATTGGTTGGCTTGAACAACTGCTCAGCCCGATGCTTCACCTCCAACGCTGGGAAGTTCAGCAACTGCTGCCTCTGCGCCGGAGTGATCTGAGCCATGGGAATCTTTCCCGCCTGCACACCATCCAGAAACGTCCCCAACCAATCACGCCGTCCCACGAACGCCTCAAACGCCAATCCACGCAACGCCGGACTTAGCGACGACCACGACGTCACCAACGTCTCCGCACCAGCCGAGCCATTGATGCGCCGCATCGCCAGCAAAGCCGCCTTTTGGATCGCTTGCGATTCCTGTGGCACCAACAGGCCGCTCAGTAATTTACTTTCCGCTTCCGCCGCACCCGCATCTTGCCCGCAAAGTTCTAACGCCACCAATCGCTCCGTCTCACTGGCATCTCGCTTCACCGCCAACTGCCTCGCCGAGACAAACGCCCGTGCAAACAAGTCCATCACTTCCTTTTCAGCGATAGTTAGTTGAAATTGGGCCCAAGAGACTTTGCGCTGGCGCAATCCTTCCAATGTTCCCGCCACAATACCCATCGTTGTGGGGCCTCGAACATTTCCCGATTCCTTTAACATTTTATTCAATGCTGTCGCATCGTGATTCACCGCCGCTGTTGCAAAAACTGCTCGCAAAACTGGTTCATTAGACGGCGATTGCTTCAAAAACACTCCCGCTACAGTTTCCACATGCTTAGGTAATGACGACATCAGTGCGATGCGCATGGAATTATTCTCAAAATCGCGCTTAACCAGCTCAGCCAGCACCACTCCACTATTTTCCATTTCCCCCAACGCAAACGCCAACTGATACCTCACCCGCACCGAATCATCCTTCACCAACGCACCCAGCTCTGATAATCCACTCGCACTCACATCCCCCGCCCTGCCCTCAGCCAGCTTCACCGCATACTCCCGCACCATCTCGTGCTGATCTTTCCATCCGGCCTTTAGCATCGCCAAATCCACCGCGCCCAATCCCTCTAACGTCCCCAACGCCTGCAACCGCACCTTCGCCGACTTATTCTCCATCATTATTTTCTTCAGCAACTCCACCGCTTCCTTATCCTGCCTCTGCACCAACAACCGCTGCACCGTATCCCGCTGCCACCCATTCGAACTGTCCATCGCTGCGACCAATTCCGCCGTGTTCAATTTGTCCAATCGCGGTACCACCCGCAGCTTCGCATTCTCCGGATACACGCGATAGATGCGTCCCTTGTCCTCACCCGCGCGTAAGTCCAATGCCTTCTGCGCCTCTGGTGAGATCCACTCCGGATGCTCCAGCACGAACCGGTAAAAATCCGCCACATACACCGCTCCATCTGGCCCCGTCTTGATCATCGTCGGGCGGAACCAATGATCTGTAGACGCCAGAAACTCCTTCTGCTCTTCACCTTTCGCCCGCTGGCTCGTGAAGCTCACTCCGCTCGGCGTCAGCACTTCGCGATGCACCACGTTATGCACCGGCTCACTCGCGAACACACTCGTCGCGAAGTCCGGTCCGAACAGGTCATCGCGATATGGCGATGGACTATTGCCCGAGGTCACATAGTTCATCGACTGCGGCTGATTCACGCGCGTCATCGGCTTGCTGATCGGATACACCCGCTTCGAGTCATTGTAATTTGCCAGGTAATTCCGCGTCTCTCGCACAGTCACCAACGGATTGCGCCCCAGATACTGCTCCGGGATATGATAATGCCACAGCCAGTTCGGATTATTGTTCCCGAACCAATTGCCCCAATCA
The DNA here is from genome assembly GCA_036405135.1 of Verrucomicrobiia bacterium. Lineage (NCBI taxonomy): Bacteria > Pseudomonadati > Verrucomicrobiota > Verrucomicrobiia > Verrucomicrobiia bacterium. The sequence continues at coordinate 156,026 of DASWYF010000040.1, forward strand.
TCCCGCACTCGTCCATACTGAGTCTGCCCCGCCTGCGTCTCGAATTCCCCAGTGTCCGGCTTGAACCGGAAATCGCGCCGGTTGATATCCACCACCTTGCCCGTTATCTCTGATTTGATCTGTCCACCGCTATCGCCGTTCGCGCCATAGATCCAATTATCCAAACCCATCGCAAACCCGTTCACGCGATGCTGCTGGTTCCCTTCCTTGAAACCCGTGAACAGCACCTTGCGCACATCCGCTTTGCCATCGCCATCCGTATCCTCTGCATAAAACAAATCCGGCGCTGCAATCACCAATACACCTTTCCGCCAAGGCATCACGCCCGTAGGAAACGGCAGCTTATCGAGGAACACCGTCGCCTTGTCATAGCGTCCATCACCATTCGTATCCTCCAAATATTTCACATGCCCGCCCGGCGCACCTTTCCCATCCATGCCCAGAGGATAATCATTCATCTCCACCACCCACAGTTTGCCATCTTCACTCCACTCAAACGCCACCGGATCACGCACCAACGGCTCGCTCGCCACCAGCTCTATCTTAAATCCCGGTAACGTCTGGAACGTCTTCAATGCTTCCTCTGGCGATTTCGGCGGCGGCGTTTCCCAAGCCAGCAGTTGCTGATACGACCGCCGATCCACCACATCCGGCAACTGCGACGTATCCTCATTTTGTATCCACATGTGACCCGAATGAAACCAAGCGCCGTTATTCCTGAACTCACCACCGCGCACGATCATCGGTATCTCACCTGCTTCACCGCGCTTACCCGCACGCGATTGATACGACCACCCCGAGAGCCATCCCAACCTCGGCACTGGATTCGTCACATAAAGATTCAGCGAATACCGCTCCGCATTGGAAAAGATCACATCCTCAAACCCATCCTCATTGATATCCACGAACCGCAACCCATTGTCCTTCCCCTGCGCATCCACAATGGATGTCTCCCGCGGCAGATTAAAATCCCGGCGCTCCCAAGTCTTTTTGCCTTCGTTCCAGGAAAACACTGCATTCTGGGTCGCATTCCCCACGATCAATTCACAGCTCCCGTCCTTATCCACATCACGGAATCGCACACCGCGATCCACGCCCTTCGCTTTCGTGAACACCGCTTCCCCTTCCACTTGCAAGCCCGTCAGCAACGCCGGTTCACTCACCCAAGAATCCTCCCCAAAAGTGTAAACCTTCGTCTCAGTTTCACTCCGCACAAAACCCACCACCCTGTTTGGCTTACCCACAATGCCAAACCGCACACCCGTTTCCACTGAATTCCCTTTGCGATCCTTTGTTACCAACGGCGTGAAGAATCCTGTATTCACCCACACCTTGCTCTCCTTGTCCCATATGCGCGATGTGATGAAATCGTCATTCGCGATGACCACATCCTGATACCCGTCATTATTCAAATCGAGCAACCGCACGCCGTTGTCCTGCCCGTTTGCTGCGCGCAGCGGTTGATCCATCAGCAGATTCTTGTTCAATCGCTCTAGGCACTCCTTGAACGTCAGGAACTTCACCTTCTTCCCGTACGTCTTATGCGCGTAATCGATCAATTCAACAATCTGCGTATTCCGTATCCACCCATGCGGATGAAACACCAAGTTATACGTCCCTTGCTTGCGCACCGCGATGTCCATCGCCGCTTTCATATCCGCCAGCGTCTCGTCCTGGTTCGCTCCTCGCAGATTGAACGCCTCCCAATCACTCGGCACCGTCGGTGGAAACTCCCAACACAATTTCCCGATCACATACGGATACGGATAATCCTCAATCGTCGTCGAAAAAGATTTCAGACTCTTCTGCCCTTGCCGCACCGGTAGCTCCACCTTGTAGCGATAGAATCGTGATGAACCATCCGGCATCTCCACCAACTCCTTAGGTAACGATGCATCTTTCACCGTCGGGAAATTCATCACCGATGTATCGATCTGCAAGAAACGTCCATCCGCGCTCGTGCGATTGAATATCTCCGCATAGAAGCGCGGACTCGGCGTGTTCATCGAATCACAGCACGGCATGCGATACGCCACCGGCTTGTTCCCCAATATCTGCGAAAGCAGGTCCGTCCCCCCATGCACCGCATTCGTCGCTGTCTCAAACTTCCCGCCATTCAACAACGGACAAGGATGCGTGAGCGTATGCACCTCGATGGACAACCCCTCCTTCAACCACGACTGCAATAACGGATGCGTCGGCGTCACATTCACCGTGAGAATGCTCACCGGTGCCCGCCCATCGATCTCCTTTAACTTCTGCAAGATCGGACGCAAAAACGCCTCATACTTCTCCGGCTCCCGCATATCATCGATGCCCAGCGTGATCACCGCCTCAACGCCATCCTCACCCACCCATTGCGGCGTGATCAGCTTCGGAAACTCGCGATGCACATAAAACGGCTCCGACTCATCCAGATACGTGAACCGGTTCGCCGACGTCTCCGCCGCCGAAACCGAAATCCCCACCCCGCCAGCCACCAAAGCCAGCCACCCCATCAAAACAAAAGCATATCTACCTGGGTTCATGCCCCAAAACCCTATCTTAACTAAGTAAACGAACCAACCCCATTCGTCACCAATCATGGTGGGGCAAAGCTGCCGCTTTGCCCTAACTTCGGTCTTCACCACCGAACTCATAAATTGAACCGGCCCTGGAAAAACACCATTCGCCATGTCCTCAATTGGATCATTCCAGACTTTATAGACTTGAGGGTAATAGTCAGCCCTAGCGCCGGTAAGGATGACTTCCACGCCGTCCCAAGCCCTTTCCGCAACCGCTCTACCAAACCTCATCGGCAGCCCCATCTCCCAAAAACCATTTGCTCGCTTATCATTCATCACGCTTACCCTCTCACCTAATCCCATTCCCCGTTACCCCAATCTCGCTATTCCCCACTATTCTCGGGAAAAATCTCATATCCATGCCGTCACCCTACCCCGATCCGCTCTCATTCCGTGAGCCCTATATGCACTACATGCGTTATATGGAACCAAAATCATCCATTTCCCAATGTTGGCTATCGGCTATTCGCCTATTGGCTATTTTCCCATATCTTCTCCTTAACTCTCTATGTTCGATGTTTCCCTCTCCCCATTCGTCATTGATTGCCGGTTCCTTCGTTATTTGCGTTTCGTCATTCGTCATTTATTTTCCTCATCAGCGTTATCCGTGTTCAATCCGTGGCTAAAAATCCCCTCATAAACCTACATCGCCTCCGCGAGATTCTTCCATTGGACAACCGCCTCTCTGTGCTAAGCTTCCTCACGTGACCACGCTGTTGCCGAAAAGACTTAGCCTTTTGCTGACACTCGTTGCTGCCCATCTGGCAGGCAACACCTTCGCCGCTGCCCCAGCCAAGATCGATTATCAGCGCGATGTCCGGCCCATTCTCTCAGGCACTTGCTTCAAATGCCACGGCCCTGATGAAGGCACCCGCAAAGGCGGCCTGCGTCTCGACCTCCGCGATGAAGCCCTGAAACCCGCCAAGTCCGGTGAACGCGCCATCGTCCCTGGCAAGATCAAGGAAAGCGAACTCATCACCCGCGTCCTCACCACCGATGAAGACGACGTGATGCCCCCACCCTCCGCCAAGCATCCGCTCACCGACGCACAGAAAGAGATACTCAAACAATGGGTCGCTCAAGGTGCCGAATACCAACCACACTGGTCTTTCATCGCCCCCAAGCAATCTCCATTACCTCGCGTCAAAGACCGCAAATGGTCCCGCAACCCTATCGATAACTTCATCCTCGCCCGCCTCGAACAGGAAAAGCTGAAGCCATCTAAGGAAGCCGACCGCTACACACTCATCCGCCGCGTTTACCTCGATCTCATCGGTCTCCCACCCTCGCCGGAGCAAGTCGATGCGTTCGTAAAAGATAAATCTCCGAAAGCCTACGAGAAGGTCGTCGATGAACTTCTCGCCTCACCTCACTACGGCGAACGCTGGGCGCGTCGCTGGCTCGACCTCGCTCGCTACGCCGATACGAACGGCTACGAGAAAGATCGCCCCCGCTCCATCTGGCCATACCGCGATTGGGTCATCAACGCCCTCAATGCCGACATGCCTTTCGATGAATTCACCATCGAGCAGATCGCTGGCGACATGCTCCCGAATGCTACCATGGATCAACTCGTCGCCACCGGTTTCCATCGTAACACCATGTTGAACGAGGAAGGCGGCATCGACCCTCTCGAGTTTCGCTTCTACGCCACTGTTGATCGCATCGCCACCACCGGCACCACGTGGCTCGGACTCACTATCGGTTGCGCCCAATGCCACACGCATAAATACGACCCCATCACGCACACTGAGTATTACCAGATGATGTCGTTCCTCAATAACGCGAACGAACCCGATCAAGACCTCCCCGACACCAAGATCGACCAGCAACGCAAAGACCACGCAGCCAAACTCGCCACGATGGTTTCCGGCCTCGCCGAGAAATTCCCTATCACCAACAAAGCCGCCTCCGATGACCGCCCTGCCGCCATTATCCGCGAAGAACTCATCGAGAAAGGCTTCGCTGAATGGCTCAAAGTCGAACGCAACCGCACTGTTGGTTGGCAGGTGCTGAAACCTGCCACGTTAAAAGCCAATCTCGCCCTGCTCACCTTGCAGGAAGACAACTCCATCTTCGCCACCGGCGACCAATCTAAAGCCGACACTTATGAACTCACCTATAAGCTTCCCAAAGGCACCACCGCACTCCGTCTCGAAGCTATCCCAGATAAACGCCTCCCCGCTCACGGCCCCGGCGCGACCTTCTACGAAGGTCCGAAAGGCGATTTCTTCCTCAGCGAATTCACCGCCACGGCGAACGGCCAACCGCTGAAGTTCAGCGATGCCACCCACAGCTTCGGCAAACCCGGCATCGGTCGCGGCACCGCCACAGCGAAGAACTGCATCGATGGCGATCAACAATCCGGCTGGTCCGTAAATGGTGGCCAAGGCGAACGCCACATCGCCGTCTTCAATTTCGAAAAGCCGCTCGAAGCCGATAGCGAGGTGAAGATCGCCATGCTCTTCGAGAAACACTACGCCGCCCCGCTCGGCCGCTTCCGCCTCTCCGCAACGACTGCGTCCACGAAAGCTGAAGCCCGCGACTTCGCCGAAAACATTGACTCACTTCTGCTCAAATCCGATGACGCACTCACCAAAGAAAATCGCACCGCTTTGCGCCAACTCTATCTCTTGAACGCCCCCGAACTCGCCGCGCATCGCACCGAGATCGACAAGCTCCGCCGCTCCGAACCCGATTTCCCGACAACACTCGTCATGCGCGAACGTCCCGCGACCAATCCACGCGCCACCTTCCGCTACCATCGCGGCGAATTCCTACAACCCAAGGAACCCGTCACACCCGGCGTCATCAGCGTATTGCATAAGCTACCCGCTGATCAAAAACGCGATCGTCTCACCTTCGCTCGCTGGCTCGTCTCCACGGAAAACCCCCTCGTCGGTCGCGTGACCGTGAATCGCCACTGGGCCGCGTTCTTCGGTCGCGGTCTCGTCCGCACCACCGAGGACTTCGGCCTCCAAGGCGAACTCCCCACGCACCCTGCCCTGCTCGATTGGCTCGCCGTGGAATTCGAAAAACAAGGCTGGTCCATGAAAAAGCTCCACCGCCTCATCGTCACCAGCGCAACGTATCGCCAAGACTCCACCGTCACACCACAACTTCTCGCGAAGGACGCCGAAAACAAACTGCTCGCCCACGGCCCACGCGTGCGCCTTGAGGCCGAGCAGATCCGAGACTCCGTGCTGAAAGTCTCCGGCCTGCTTTCATCGAAGCTCGGCGGCCCCAGCGTCTACCCGCCGCAGCCCGCCAGCGTCACCTCGGAAGGTACCTACGGCAAACTCTCCTGGACCACCAGCACCGGTGAAGACCGGTATCGTCGCGGCCTCTACACCTTCACGAAACGCACCGCGCCCTACGCCATGTTCAACACCTTCGACGCTCCCAGCGGCGAAGCATGTGTCGCCCGTCGCGATGTCTCCAACACTCCGCTCCAAGCGCTCACGCTCCTGAACGACACCGTCTTCCTCGAAGCCGCCCAAGCCCTCGGCCGCGATTGGGCCAAGGAAACTGGCAGCGTTGAAACCAAGCTCCAAAAACTCTTCCAACGCTGCCTCACTCGTTCCGCCACCAGCGAAGAGATCACTCGTTTGAAAAACTTCTACGATACCCAACGCGCCCGACTCGAAGCCAAAGAACTGAACGCCACCGAACTCAGCGGCAACAAAGACGGCACCGTGGAACAAGCCGCATGGACGATCGTAGCCCGCGCCCTGATAAACTTGGATGAAATGGTGACGAAACAGTGAAGAACCAAACTCAGCTCGAATGTTTAAGCTGCTTAGTGACCTTAGACATGAGACCTGAAACCTGAGACTGAAAATGAACTGCCAATCTTATCTGCAACAGCGCGAACATCCCGACCTCGTCTCGCGCCGCTGGTTCTTCAAGGAATGCGGCGTCGGCCTCGGCAAGCTCGCCCTCGCCGGTCTGCTCACGAATTCCTTCACGCGCAACGCCCTCGCGCAGCAAGCTACCAACCCGCTCGCGCCCAAGCTTCCGCATTTCAAACCCAAGGCCAAACGCGTCATCCACCTCTTCATGGCCGGGGCCCCCAGCCAGCTCGACCTCTTCGATTACAAGCCCAAGCTCGTGCAGTATGAAGGCAAGCCCATCCCGCCCGAAGTCATCGGTGGCCAACGCTACGCCTTCATCCGCCCTGATGCTGCCGTGATGGCCCCACGCTTCAAATTCGCCAAGCACGGCCAGAGCGGCGCTGAAATCTCAGAAGCATTACCGCATCTCGGCCAGATCGTGGACGACATCTGCATGGTGAAGTCCGTGCACACGGATCAGTTCAATCACGCCCCCGCGCAGATTTTCCTGAACACCGGTTTCTCGCAACCCGGTCGCCCCAGCCTCGGTTCTTGGGTCACCTATGGACTTGGTTCCGAGAGCCAGGACTTGCCCGCTTATGTCGTCATGTCCACCGGCAGCGGCATCAGCGGCGGCTCGGCGAATTGGTCCAGCGGCTTCCTCCCCACCGTTTACACCGGTGTACGTTTCCGCAATGAGGGCGACCCCATCCTGAACGTTTCCAGCCCGAAAGGTGTGGACGCCAAATTACAGCGCGATTCCCTCGACCTCGTCGCTGAGATGAACCGCCAACGCCTCGGCACTGCGGGCGATCCCGAGATCGCCACCCGCATGGCTTCCTATGAGATGGCCTATCGCCTCCAATCCTCCGCACCCGAGTTGATGAATCTGAAAGGCGAGAGCAAAGCCACGTTGGAAAGCTACGGTTGCGATCCAGACAAACCCTCCTTCGCCCGCGCCTGTCTCCTCGCCCGCCGCATGATCGAACGCGGCGTCCGTTTCGTGAACATCTATCACGAAGGCTGGGACGCCCATAGCGATGTCGTGGGTAATCACAAAAAGAATTGCGAAGCCACCGACCAAGCCTCTGCCGCGCTCGTGAAAGACCTGAAAGAACGCGGCCTTCTAGACGACACCCTCGTCATCTGGGGCGGTGAATTCGGTCGCACCCCCATGGTGGAGACGAACGCCTCCCTCGGTCGCAGCATGGGCCGCGATCACCATCCGCAGGCCTACACGATGTGGCTCGCCGGTGGCGGCGTGAAGTCCGGTCTCACCTACGGAGCCACTGACGAACTCGGCTTCCATGTTGTGGACAAACCCGTCCACACGCACGATCTGCAGGCCACCATCTTGCACTTGCTCGGCTTCGATCACGAACGCCTCACCTTCACGCATCAAGGACGCCAGTTCCGTCTCACCGATGTCCACGGCCACGTCGTGAAGGATTTGCTCGCATAAAACCAATCCTGCGCAAATCCTCTCTGCGTGTCAGAGAATGTTGTATCGGATTGGTTGATCTTGGATTCAGGCGCCTGCGCTCCCGCAGAGAACATGGCGTTGGATGAAACCTTGCTGGAGCAAGTTGACAGCTTGGGCAAACCCGTCCTGCGCTTCTACGGCTGGACTGAACCCGCCGCCACCTTCGGCTATTTTCAGAAATACGCCGAGGTCGAAATCATGACCGGCCTGCGCCCGCTTATCCGTCGTCCCACCGGCGGTGGACTCGTGCCACACAAGAACGACTGGACCTACAGCGCTGCCTTCCCGCCCGGCCACGAATGGTATCAGTTGAAGGCAGAAGACAGCTACCGCCGCATCCACGAATGGATCCGTGACGCCTTCACCCAACTCGGCCTGAACACCGAACTCTCCCCCTGCTGCCAGAAAGACCTGCCTGGCCAATGCTTCATCGGTGCCGAAAAATACGACCTCCTTCATGGCGGCAAAAAAATCGCCGGAGCCGCCCAGCGCCGCAACAAACACGGCCTACTTATCCAAGGCTCTGTCCAACCCCCACCGTCCAAAATCACCCGCGACCAATGGCAACACGCGATGAAATCCATCTCCGAAAAATTCTGGTCAGTGAATTGGAAATCCCTCTCCGTTGATCAAGCCATCTCCACTTCCATCAACAAGCTCACCGCTGAAAAATACCATCAGGAAAGTTACAATCAAAAACGGTGAACGCCGCAGAAAGAAGATGGTGGGCCCAGTAGGATTTGAACCTACGACCAAGGGATTATGAGTCCCCTGCTCTAACCGCTGAGCTATAGGCCCTTGAATTGGGAGCCAACTCGACCAGATCAGACACACGGAGTGAAACGGAAATTTCCTCCCTTGTATAGAGCAATTACGCGGGGTTTGAAAATCACCCCAAATCTGTCAACGCCGTCTCCGCATCACCAAAGCGATCCATGTTCACTCCCATGCGGTCCATCACCGCCATATGCAGACGGCACAGCTTGCGATTCTCCTGCCCCGTGAAATCCAGTAAACGTCCACCCCGGATCGTCCCGCCACCACCACCCGCCATCACGATCGGCAATTGATTCGAGTCATGCGCATTACCGTCGAACAGACTCGAGCAGAACATCACCATGCTGTTATCCAGCAACGTGCGCTCACCCTCATTCGTCTGCTGCATCTTCTGCAACGCCTCGGACCAGAGCTGGATGTGATACTGATTCGCCTTTTGATACATCGCCAGACGCTCCGCGTCATTCGAGTGATGCGACAGCTCATGAAGACCGCCTTTGATGCCGCCAAGGAAGCTCAAGTTCATCTGCGAAAGATCGTTGTTCAGCATCAGCGTGGCCACGCGCGTGCGATCCATTTGGAATGCCAGCACAAGAATGTCCAGCATGAGCTTCAGATGCTCATCCGCACGGGCTGGAATGCCTGCATTGGGCCGCGCAAAAGTCGGAGCCTTCACCGATGGCTGCCAGCCCTGCCCGTTGTTCTCCTTCTTGCTGAACTCCTCCGCACGCTCGATGCGCTGCTCCAATTCTCGAACCGACGTCAGATACTCATCCAGCTTGTTCGTATCACGACGGCTTAGCTTCGTGCGCAAGCTGTTCGCATCATTCATCACCAGATCCAGCACGCTCTTGTCACGGCGACGCTGGCTCCCGTCATCGAACAACTGGTCGAACGCCTGTTGCGGATAAATCTCTTTCGGTGCTGGTGTCGTCGGGCTGCTCCACGAGACATACGCCGAGTAAATGGACGTATAACCGCTATCCGTGCTGTAACTCGGCCCTTCTGTCCCCAAGACAAGATTCTGCACCGGCGTGGCACGTCCGACCGAGCGCGCGATGATCTGGTCCATCGTGATGCCCACCTCCACATCCGTCGTCGTCTGCTTCACCTTCAACCCGGAGAGAATGTTCATCTTCGGATAATGCCCGCCCGGCCCCATCGCCGTCGTCGGATTCCAAAGCCCCTTGAACACCAGCACCTTGTCCTTCACCGGTTCCAAAGGGCTCAAAGTCTGCAGGAATTCCATCCCGTTCGGGCCATTCTTCGCGCCCCAATGATGCGGATTCACACCATTGCCCATGAAGATCGTAGCGCTACGCCGCGGAGCCGTCGTTGCTCCAGATATGGACGCCGGCTTGCCCGCCTCAGCGCCCCACACGTTGAACGATTCCAACCATGGCAGACCGAGCGCCACGCCCATGCCGCGCAAAAAGAAGCGTCGTGAAAATTGGTTGTTATCGTTCTTCATCTTTTAATCTTCGTTTTGACCCGCACCAGTTTCAAGGCTGCGAGTCGGTTTTCATCACTTTTCGCCCGTTTCTCACGACACACTGTTACTCATTGCGCCGGTTCAGGAACTGCTTGCTGTGAACCACCGTCAGCACAGCCGCGGAGAAACGTCCTTCCGATGCATTTAAATTTTTCTGCATCTCTTCGATCAACAGTTTGTCCGTCGGCAACACCGGACGACCCAGCGCAAAACCCACCAGCTTCCGGCACATCAACGCATTGAACTCCGCCTGCCGCCCTTCCAGATGTTGCTTCAATCCGGCGAAGTCATCGAACTTCGTCCCATCCTTGAACTGCGCAGACGCATCTACGGAAACCCCCACTTCATCCACCATGCGACGACGCCCCACCGCATCAAATCGCTCCAGCGCGAAGCCCAGCGGATCGATCTTGTCATGGCACGAAGCACACGCCTTGTCTGCGCGATGCCGCTCCAACCGCTCACGCAGGCTCTTCGGCTTCGTCGCATCCTCATCCAGCTTCGGTACATCATTCGGCGGCGGCGGCACCGGCGTGCCCAATACCGACTTCAACAACCAGTTACCCCGCACCACCGGACTCGTACGTTGTGGATAAGAAGTCTTCGTCAACACACTGCCCATGCCGAGCAAACCACCACGTTGATAGGCGGACACGGAGATCTTTTGAAACTCCCCGCCCTTCACATTCGGGATGCCGTAATACGTCGCCAACCGCTCATTCAAGAACGTGTAATCACCCAGCAAAATCTCCCGCACCGGCCGGTCTTCCTGCACGATGTAGCTGAAGAATTTTAACGCCTCCTCCTGCATATCCGCCCGTATCTCACTGGTGAATTGCGGATACTTGTTTTGATCCACAGACTTATGCTCATCGAAACCGTGGAACTCCAACCATTGCCCGCCGAACTCCCGCGCCATCGCCACCGTTCGCGGATCTTTCAACATCCGCTTCACTTCCCGATCCAGCACTTCCGGCTTCGCGAGACTGCCATCCGCCGCGGCCTTGCGCAGTGCTTCATCCGGCATGGATGACCACAGGAAGTAACTGAGCCTGCTCGCCAATTCCCACGATGTCACCGGATGCACATCCGTCGGCCCAACCGATTCCTCCAGCTTGAAGAGGAAGTTCGGCGACACCATCACGCGCACCAACACCTCGCGCGCCGACGATTCCTGATCCAGCTCCCGCTTCCGCGCATCATTATAGATCTTCGCGAGCTCTTGCTTCTCCGCATCCACCAAAGGCCGCCGCCAAGCCTGCGCCGTGAACTTCTCCAGATGCGCGCGCAATTTCTCATCCCACTCCGCCGTTTGCTTCGCCGGCAGATTCTTGTTCCGCACGAAACGCCAGTCCTCCAGCATCTCCACCATGTGCTTCTTCTCCGCATCCGGCAGTAACGCAGACAACTGTGCATCACTGAAATAATAAACGCCCGGTCCTTTCCCACCACGATGGAAATTCCGCGCCACTTCCTCCATACGCCGGTCGAAGATATCCGGGAAAACATTCTTCATCCGCTCAAACTCGCCCATCAACTTATGATGCACCGGCGTCGAACGCTTCCACACCGTCAATACCCCCGGCAATACATTGGTCGGATTAAGCGGAGCACCCACCGTCGCCATCCATTGCACCGATGCCGCTTCCGCCTCCGGCGAATAGATATCCAACTTGCCACTCCCACGCAGCCGCGCTGCATCTTCCGGGAACGGCAACGTCATCACCACGGGTGCTTTCACACTGATGACATTCGCTTCGACTTTCTTCCCCTGCGGATCTTTGCCAAAATACCCCGCCACTTTCTCCCCCTCCGTAATCCGCGCCTTCAACTTCTCAGCCGATAACACATTCGTCCCCTGCGCCTTCCCCGCTTCCACCGCCGTCAATGCCTCACGATCCCCCTTCAACCGCTCCTGCAACCACGCAAAATAATTCTTCTGCTTCTGTCGTGACCACTCGATGTTCAGATTCTCCAGGGTCACGAAGTCGCCCACATTCCCATCCGCCACATCACCGATGACGATGTGAACCTGATTGCTCCCCTTTGTCTCCACCAGCAGCGGCCACGCCTGGATACCATCAGAATCCTGCTGCACCCGTTGGATGCTCGCCCAGCTCCGCTTCGGATCATACCAAGACTTCCGCTGCTCATCGATCTCTGCCAACGCCGCCTTCACCGCCTCCGGCACCACTTTCAGATTCTTTGCATCCGGCCCCGGCAACTGCTGCCACGGAATACGCGTCAAATCGAGATAGCGCGATTGTGGCTCCTTGCTGTTCAGCGTGCTCCACCAATTCTCCAAAAACGCCGGATAAAGATTCCCCTCCTTCGCCAACTGCTCTAGGGACTGCGCTCCCGTTAGCTCCTTATGTTTGAACTTCCAGCACGCCAGCATGTAATCCGCCTCCCGCAGATTCTCCTCATCCTTCGGCAGATGCGGTGCCGCCATCTTCTGATACCACACATACAAAGACTGCTCTCCCTGCGCCCGCAACTGATCCGGCCCGCGCAATCCCACTCGAGAATTTTGGAAAACGATGCCCGAGCCCGGCAGAATCGTCGCATGATCCGCCAGCTTGCGCGCCGCCGTCAGATACTTGTCGAGCTGCTGCGGACTCGTGAACAGCACATCCCCGATATTCGAGAACCCCTCACCACCGCCACCATCCGGCAGAAACTCTTTTCCCAGATTATAGGAAATGCCCGTCAGATCGCGGATCGTATAATCATACTCCGCATTCGTCAGGCGACGGAGTGTCACCGGCCCCGGATCACCCGCATTCGCGCGAACCGCCTCATCCAGTGAGGCTACCAACCACTGCTGCACCTTCTTTTTATCCGCTGACTTGAGCTGCGGCTTGTTATCCGGCGGCATCTCCCCCTTTTCCATCGCGATGTTCACCCGGTTCCACAGATCGAACTCCTTCGCCACCGTCGGATCGGCGGAAAGCCGTTTAAGATCCACATCCCCCTTCGTCTTCGCGCCACCGTGACAATCGTAGCAATACTTCTCCAACGCAGGCTGAATGCTCTTCCAATCCGGCCCCTTGCCCTTGGCATCAGCAGCGGACACATCCCTAGAAACCATCATCAATACCGCGGCAAATCCGACCAATACCGCTGCAAACCGGCATCCAGCCAGTCTTTGATGGTTTTTCCATCCCGCTGTTTTTCTATCAAAATCCATGCGCATCCAGTTTATTTGACGAAACTTGCAATAAAACCTTCAACTGACGTTTCCTGCGTGATCGTTATTCACAATTCATCCAAGAACTTCCATTAAATCACGCTCCATGAGTCCTGTTCAACCTGTGATTTAGAGTGTTTTTAAAAACCACTCTAAGTGTGTCCCGCAGAGGTATTGGTGGGCTGTTTTTATGGTCAATTTGACGCAAACCTGTATCTTTGGCCAACATCACAATGCTCATTGCGGTCGTTGCCCGCTATAATCCGATGAAAAAATCATCTTTGCTGCTTTTTGCACTTCTCCTAGTAGGATTTGGTCCCAGCGTCAGCACCTTCGCCGCCGAATCAAAACCCGCCAAACCCAACGTCATCCTCATACTCATCGATGATATGGGCTGGGGCGATTTCTCCTGCTTCGGCAACAAAGACGCGAAGACCCCAAACATCGACCGCCTCGCCTCCGAAGGCATCCGCTTCACCCAATTCTACGTCAATTCCCCCATCTGCTCCCCCTCTCGCTGCGCGCTGATGACCGGCCAATACCCGCAACGCTGGAAGATCACTTCCTTCCTCAATAACCGCGCGGATAATGCCCGCCGCGGCGTCGCCAACTGGCTCGATCCCCAAGCCCCCTTCCTCGCCCGCACCTTGCGTGACGCCGGTTATGCCACCGGCCACTTCGGCAAATGGCACCTCGGCGGGCAGCGCGATGTCGATGAAGCCCCACCCATCAGTGCTTACGGTATCGACGAATCCCTCACCAATTTCGAAGGCATGGGCCCCAAGCTCCTCCCCCTCACCCTCAAGCCCGGCGATACCGAACCCGCCCGCATCTGGGGCGATGCCGAACGCCTCGGCGGCCCCGTCGTCTGGATGCAACGCTCCCGCATCACCACCGGTTTTATCGAAGCCGCCATCCCCTTCATGAACCGCGCCTCCGCCGCTGGAAAACCATTTTATGTGAACCTCTGGCCTGATGACGTCCACAGCCCCTTCTGGCCACCCGTCGATAAATGGAAACAAACCAAACGCGAGATATACTGCTCCGTGCTTGAAGAGATGGACCGCCAATTCGGCAAACTCTTCGACCACATCCGCAACACTCCCGCCCTGCGTGATAACACCCTCATCCTCATGTGCTCCGATAACGGCCCCGAGCCCGGCGCAGGCAGTGCTGGTCCTTTCCGCGGCACCAAAGGCACCTTGTATGAAGGCGGCACCCGCTCTCCACTCATCGCTTGGGCTCCCGGCCTTCAAGCAAAAGCCAAAGTCGGCACTGAGAATCAAACCTCCGTCTTCGCCGCCTTCGACCTCGCCCCTTCCATCCTCTCCCTCGCCAAAGTTCCTTTGCCCGCGAACGCAAAACTCGATGGCGAAAACATCGCCCCCATTCTCCTCGGCGAAAGCACCGCTTCAAGAACCGCCTCCATCCACTGGCGTCGCCCGCCCGATCGCAAAACCGTCGGCCCCGCCAATCCTCAACCCCTCCCCGACCTCGCCATCCGCGAAGGCGATTGGAAACTCCTCTGCAATTACGACGGCACCAAACCAGAACTCTACAATCTCGCCACTGACCACATCGAATCCACCAACGTCGCCGAACAAAACCCCGAGATCGTCGCCCGCCTCACCAAAGCCGCCGTCACCTGGCACCAATCCCTTCCACCCGATAACGGCCCCGCTCTAGGCGACCCAGCCAACGCCCCCTCCCCCAAAGCAAAAAAGAAAAATAAGTAGCCACCCCGCCGTAGCACAATACCCCGTGCCCCGGCGCTCATGGTGAGGCAAAGCTGCCGCTTTGCCCTAACTTCGGCCTTCACCGCAGCGCTCACGAAAGAACCGGCGCTATGGATAACGTGACAGATGCCAGTTCCGCTTTAATGCAAAACCAGCTTAGTGAATAGCAGCCTAGGGTTCACACCTCTCTAGCCCATTGGTCAAAAATACCGCATCAGTTCTTCAGAATTAATTGCTTATCCGATTCTGAAAAACAAAAAGCACATTCCGGCTGACGATTTGAACACTTTGGGCATCCACCGCTCCCACAACACCCATTCCCCCACCTACACCCAAAACGGCAAACTCCTCCATAACCTTCCGACCCTCACCCGCATCAAATCCCTCGCCATCCCGCCCGCTTGGCGCGATGTCTGGATAAATCCTTCCCCCACCGCCCCGCTCCAAGCCACCGGCCGCGATGCCCGTGGCCGCAAGCAATACATCTATCACCCCGACTGGCGCGCCTCCCGTGAACGCCACAAATACCGCCGCATCCTTCGCTTCGCCACGCAACTTCCTCACATCCGCCGCCGTGTCCGACACGATCTGAAACTCAAAACTCCCACGCTGCTTAAAGTCCAGGCCACCATCGTATCCCTGCTCGACCGCAGCCTCATCCGCATCGGCAATCCCGAATACGCCCGTCAGAACCGCTCCTACGGACTCACCACCCTGCGCGATTCCCAAGTCAGCATCTCCGCTCACAAGATCGCCTTCCATTTCCGTGGCAAAAGCAAAAAGATTCACGACATCGAATTGAAAGACCGCAAACTCGCCGGCATCGTCCGCCAATGCCGCGACCTCCCCGGTGAACACCTCTTCCAATACCTTGATGAAGACGGCAACCGCCACAAGATCACCTCATCCGATGTGAACCACTACCTTCGCGAACTCAGTGATGCCGAATTCAGCGCCAAAGATTTCCGCACCTGGTCGGCCACTGTCTTGATGATCTCAGAACTCCTGAAAACTGAACCCTGCACCAACATCTCCGCCACGAAGCGTACCCTGAAAGCCTGCCTCAGCTCCGTCGCCGAACGCCTCGGCAACACCCCCGCCATCTGTCGCAAATCCTACATCCACCCCATAATCCTTAAAACCTACTTAAGTAAAAACAAACTCCCCTCTCTCAAAAATACTGGCCCCATCCCTCGCGGCTTCACCAAACCAGAATCCACCGCCTTCCACCTCCTCACTAAACTCCTGCGCAAACGCGTTAAGAGTTAAGCGTAGATCATCATCAGCGCTGGAAATGCTACCTCTCGAACTCGCGAGACTTTCAAAGCTCAATGAGGGAGAGGTCGGTTCCGCCCCAAGCAGAACCGGGTGAGGAGTCAGCAGTAGCACTGGGCATCCAAAAGTTATCAATCACTTTCCTTCACAACTCCACCAGCTTCTTCAACCTCTCCAAACTGTCCTCGATCTCATGCCCCGGATCTTTCCCCACCATCTTCGCCAGCACATTTGTGAATCTTCCACCCGGCGGATCATACTCCACTGTCACTGTGACCGCCGTCGCTGTTCCACCTGCCACAGGATCGAAACGCACCGTTCCTGCATGCGCCATCTTAGTTCCTAGTTTCGTCTGCCACGCGATTAACCGTCCTGAAGTCTCATTGATGATTTCCGCATCCCAGCCGATCTCGTTTCCCATCGGTCCTTTCGCAATCCAGTGCGAGTCTGTTTGCGACTTTTGCGTCACCGATATCAGATCCGGCATGAACTTCGGAAGGTTGTCGAGTTTCCTCCAAAAGTTATACAATTCATGCGCTGGCCGATGGATGACGATGGTCCGCACCACTTTGATACCCTCCCCGCTTTCAATCACGGGAGGCCGCTCATGGGAAGTTTTTGTTGCTGGCATCCCAAATAATCAGCGAAAAACATGCCAAACCTCTGTTCACGCATCCCCGTTGCCCATGTAAGCAATTATAGAAATCAGACCTTCAGCACGTCAGGAATGATGCAATCAATCTCCTTCAAGAAAACGCAATCTGCATCAACGCGACCATGTCCACCAATGAAATGCATCCATGATTCTACTCCGTGCGAGCTTGGAAACCAGCCTCTCCGCACCACCCAACCTCATCATACATTTTCACCTCACCTGCTCCCACATCCGGGTGTACGCGTGTACCAAAGCTTCCGGAGTCGTCGCAAACGTCTGCAACTGCTCCTGCAGATGATCCATCAGTTTCAAATCATCTTCAGGAAGAGATTCCCACAATAACAGCGGCAACGTATTGAAAAGCCTCTCACGCGGGTATCTCAACGCCTCCTGACGCATCGCGATTTCTGGTCCGAAGCGGATCACATTGATCACCCAGTTCCGATACCACTTCGTCTTTGGATACTTGTTCACCGGGCTCATCGCATACTCGCGCGCCGTCGCAAAAGACTGGTTCAACCGCCGGTTCTCCAGCCACAACCACACCTTGAGCGAAAGATTTGCCAGCTCATTGAACAACGCTTTGATCTCCTTCTCGTCATTCACATTCCGCGTCGGATGCAGTTTGAATTCAACCCCTGCCGCATGATGCCTCTTCACTTCGTCCAACCACGGAAAATCCGGCAACGATTGCAACTGCTGCACACGTTCCCCGCGCTCAAGGCAGCTGCTATGATAACGCCCATACGCCGTCAGCAACGCGTCACCCATTGCAAGTTGCAACTTGGCCAGATTCCTTCCCGCAAAATCTTGTAAGAGCGTTCCATGCCGCATCCGCTCTTTCATCAGCAGTAATCCCGTGCAGCGGTTCATCAAAAGCCGCGTCCCTTCCACCATCGGGATATTGCCGGGATTTTTGTGATGCAGGCAGTTCTTGAAAAGCTCCTCCTGCCCGTAGAGCCATTTGTGCCCGACGGCAAGATCATAGAAAAACATGCTCGCCTCGCTGTTGCGAAATTTGGCCAGAGACAGGATTTTAAAGTCCACATCCACACCGGCCTGCTCACCCAGTTTTTCGCCCAATTCCCTCAATTTATCGCCGTAAAGCTTCTCATTCAGCAGTGTCACCCCGGAGATGAACACGTAAAACTCCATGTCGTTGTAGAGCGTGTCATGGTCTTGCGCATGGAAGACACCGCCCTCACCGCGGCCATATCCGCCTCCCAGCAAAACCGCCTGCAATTTCCTCAGCGGCACGATATGCCGGATTCCCTCCATCACCCCTTGGCAGATCTTCCGGATCTGGTTCTCCATCTCCATGCTGCCATCGCGGGTGAAGGTGTGTGTACTACCGGAGAGATCCGGTCCCGCGAGGCCCAGCTTGTCCATCTCAAGCGTTTGCATTTTTTACTCCTAGCTCGAAATAGCAGTTGGCATGCCATCAGCCCTGCTATTGCCACGATAAACGGTCCACCCCTCGTGGAACCCGTCATACTTCGCCTTCCGCTGCTGCCAGCGGATGCCCACCGCATGTGGCCACTCCTTCAACCGTCCATTTCGTAGGCAGTATTTGAGATCTTTGCGGCTGTCATTTGCCCAACCGAACAACACCTTCCCTGCCCAGCCGTAATCTTCCGCAGTGCCCGGCCAGACACCCGCCAACGCCTTGCCTTCACCGAAGCTCCGTTTGTAAGCCTGTGCCGTCGTGTAATTGTGCGAATGCATCGCCACCGATTCCGGCACATACACCACCTCATAGCCTTTGCTCCGGCACCAGCGCGTATACTCATCATCCTCTGAATACTGAAAACGTTCACTGAATCCGCGCTTGGCCCAAATATCTTTCCGGATGCCGCTATTCGCCATGCTGAAGAAATGATCCCACTTGTCCGCCTCACGATTCAGCCCGAAGCACCGTTCGTAATCATGCGCATACACCGCCTGACAATCAGGACGCGGTATCTGCCGCCCATACACCGCTGCCACCTGAGGATTTTGCAATCCATTCACTAGCGGCCTCAACCAGTTGTTCCCCTGTGGTGTCGCATCCGCATTGATGAATATCCCGAACTCCGAACGCGCCAGTTCCATGCCCATGTTCATGACACGAGAAGGATTATATTCGTGCGGTGCTATCTGGATAAATGTCCTCGGCTGCGCCGCCTTGATCAAATCCGCTGAACCATCCGTCGAGCCTGAATCGATCACGATCAATTCCCAATTTTGATAATCCTGGGCCTTCAACGCAGGCAACGTGTCCCGCAACGCCCACGCTTCGTTGTAAGAACGCATGATGATCGTGACCAATGGCGCATCCATTTGCATGGCCCCAATGTAATTCAATCGCTCCACCCGCATATGGGGTCTTTCGCCAATGCCCTTTTAGCAATTGACCCACTTACTGCATCTCCCTTTCTAAACTACAAGTTGCGTGTCGATTTTACTGAATGTGAATGCAGTTGTGATTGAGCCGAACACACACATGAGGAACACGCCCCATATTTCCATCGGCATCATTGCGTGGAATGAAGAAGAGTCCATTGAGGCGACTCTCGACTCCCTCTTTCGTCAATCCCTCTTCAGCCGCTTGGCGGAACAATGCCTGAGCGTGGAGATCATCTGCGCCGCCAATGGTTGCACGGATCGCACTGTGGAACTCGCCGACGCCTTCTTCAAGAAGCAGCAGGAGACCCACCCCTTCCGGCATACATTCACCACCTTGACCGCAAATCTCACCACTCGCGGCAAGACCAATGCCTGGAACGTTTTCGTCCATCAGCTCTCTGACCGGCAATCCTTTTATCTGATGCTGATGGATGCAGACATCGTCATCACCAGCCCCGATACGCTGTGGAACATGTACATGACGCTTCAGAAAAACTCTGAAGCGTCCGTTTCCGTGGATCAGCCCATCAAAGACATCGCAGTGAAAGGCCATCGCGATCTCTTCTCTCACATTTCCCTGACCACCTCGCAGATGACGCAAGCCAGCTCTGTACAGCTCACCGGTCAGCTCTACTGCATCCGTGCTGAAGTCGCCCGCCGCATCTATCTCCCGCGCGATCTCATCATTGATGACGGCTTCATCAAGAATCTCGTCTGCACCGATTTTCTCACCGTTCCATCCAATCCCAACCGCGTTGTTCTCGCTCCCGAAGCCGCCCACATCTTCGAGGCTTACATGTCTCCCTCGGCGGTGTTCCGCAATCAGAAGCGTCAGATGATCGGCCAGACCATCTTGCATGTATTAGTGGATAAAGAACTCAAAGGCTTGGCGCCGCAATGCGCTCCCGACTTCGCCACATATTTGAAAGAACGCGAACAGACCGAGCCCGATTGGCTGAAGATCGCCATTGGCGAACACATCCGCAGCCTCACGTTCTTTTGGCAGATTTTTCCTGATGCCATCAGCTTCCGCTTTAAACGCTGGCTGCGCTTGCGTCCCCTCGCTCGCATCAAGGCGTTCCCCGCCACCTGTGCCGGTTTCCTCATCAGCTTGGCGGCGACATGGTGCGCCTATCGCTTTCTCAAGAACGGTTACACCTCCTACTGGCCGGATACCCGAAGCCAGGGACTTAAAACTTTGACGCTAAACAACAACCCAAATCCTGCCGGCTAAACCGGCAAAAACAGACCCAACACACCAAGGAAAACAATATGAACGGAACCCTCTCACAAAAAGTTGGCCGCATCGTTTGCGATTTCGCTCTTCACCCGAACTATGTCCCCCGCTACATGACCCGCAGCATCATGCCGGGCCAGTCGCCTCTGGACATGGAAATCCCCTGGTTCTCTTTCGCCGCCATCGATTTTCTCGACACTTATCTGCGTCCCGACATGACCGTGTGTGAATATGGTTCCGGCGGCTCCACGGTGTTCTTCGCCCGCCGTGTCAAATCCGTCTACTCCATCGAGGACAACGCCGAATGGTTCAATCGCGTGCAAGCCAGCATTCAGCAAAAAGGACTGACGAATGCCACGATGACGTTGCAGCCCTATGATTTCAAAGATGCTGTAGACTTCGATAAATCCGGCTACCTCCATGCCATCCCTGATCAAAAATTCGATGTGATCGTGGTCGATGGCGCCGAAGAATGGACGCCGGTCCGTCCCACCTGCTTTAACCTCGCACAAAAGCACATCAAGCCCGGCGGCATCATCGTGGTGGATGATTCCTGGCGCTATGTGGCTCTGCGTGAAAGCAGCTTGGCCAAGGACATTCGCGTGTTTGAGAGTGTCGGCCCCTGCCGCCCCGGTGTGACCAGCACGGACATCTACTTCTACTAAGTCAGCGGACATGGACGCCAAGGACCTAATCGGACTGACCATTGCCACATTGGCAACGGCATTGGGGACTGTGCTGTGCAGCTTGTCACAGCGCATCCGGGAACTGGCGTTCTTCTTTCTCATCGCGGGCACCGTCGTCACAGACCGCATTGATATCAACTTCGTGAGCCACTACTGGTACCGCGGCACCACGCGTGGCTTCGAGTTCTCTCTATTGGATGTGCTGGCCATCAGCCTGCTGCTTGGCCAGCTCTTCCATCTTTTCTCCACGCGAGGACGCATATTCTGGCCCGCCAGTTTGGCTTTCATGCTCCTCTACGTCTCCTTTGCGGGGATTTCCATCCTCTTCGCTGATCCGAAGATCTATGGCCTATTTGAATTGTCCAAGATGCTGCGCTGCATCGTCGTATTCACCGCTACCGCTCTCTTCGTACGCAGTGAACGCGAATTGATGATCCTCGTCTTTGCCCTGTGTTGTATCATGGGTTTGGAGTGTCTCTTATCTATCAAGCAGCGTTATCTGAATGGAGTCTACCGTGCCACCGGCACCTTGGAACATCCGAACAGCCTCTCGATGTATGTCTGCATGGTCACCCCGTTGCTAGTGGCTGCTTACACATCGAACATCACAAAATACCTTCGCTGGATGTGTTTCGCGGCCATTGGTTGCGCCTGCCTTTCCATACTCCTCACTCTTTCGCGAGCTGGGATTCCCATCTTTGCGATGATCATGCTGGGTACTATGGCTCTGTGCGGTTCGTGGAAGATCACGATCCAAAAAATCGCCATCGGTGTTGCCGCCCTGATGGTCGTCAGTTTCATCACCTACAAGTCATGGGACTCGCTGCAAGCTCGCTTCGGTGAAGCCTCCTTTCACGACGAGTATCTGGATACGGAAAAAGAAGGACGCGGCGTTTACCTGCGCATCGCCTGGACCATTCTACAAGACAAGCCTTTCGGCGTCGGCCTGAACAACTGGTCATACTGGGTCAGCAAAACTTACGGTGAACAGGTCGGCCTGTGGTATGAAGACTACGATGACCTCGAATACCAGCCGGATAAGGTGAACCTCCCCAGCTTCCACTACGCCGCTCCCGCCCACAATCTCATGGCTCTCACTGCCGGTGAACTGGGCTTCATCGGTCTAGGACTCTTCTTGCTGCTTTGGGCTCGCTGGTTCTGGATGGGGCAAGTCTTCATCTGGCGTCGCGCTCAGACCACCATTCATCGCTTTGGTGTAGGGCTGTTCTTCGGCGTAATGGGCGTCTTCTTGCAAAGCGTTACTGAATGGACCTATCGCCAGACCGCCATCGCTTTCGCTTTCCATATTTTCCTCGGAACTTTGGCCAGTCTCTACTACTGGCGGAAACACACAACACCAGCACCAACTCGTCGCGTCGCCGTTCGACAGGCTCCGCGTGAAGAGGAATATGAATTGGTGACTGCGGGTGAAAGGGAATGACCTATGCGCATCGCTCACGTCTTGCGTAAATACAATCCGGCGGAATGGGGCGGCACAGAAACCGCCCTTCAACGTCTCTTCAACTCACTGCGCCATCAGCACATCGACTCCGTAGTCTACTGTCCCAAGATCGAGACCGGCCAGCTTCCGGACCCTTTCAAGGAATGCGGCTGCGAAGTGAAGCGTTTCAATGCCTGCGTGCCTGTCTGGGGCATCTCACGTCAGCGCCGTTGCCAGCTCGTTTCCGTGGGCGGCAACCTCATGTCCTTCGATCTGCTTGGCTCATTGTGGCAAGATCGCGACCTCGCACTCGTGCATGCGCATACCATGGGCCGCATCGGGGCCATCGGCAACCTTGTTGCTAAACGCCGCAAGATCCCTTTCGTCATCACCGTGCACGGTGGTCTTTTGGATTTGCCTCCGCAATTGAAAGCCAGCTTCGAAAATCCTCAATCTGATGGTGTGGAATGGGGCAAAGCCTTCGGTTTCTTTCTGCGCACACGGCATCTCGTGGATGAAGCGGATGCCATTGTCACGTGCAATCCACGTGAAGCTGAGCTGCTCAAAGCCAAGCACCCCAAGCAACGCATCATCACCCAGCCGCACGGCGTGGTGGCAGAAGCCTATCGTGTGAATCATCGCGATGCCGCTCTCATGGCCTTCCCTCAGATCCATTGCAAAGAAATCCTGCTTTGTGTCGGCCGGGTCGATCCGGTGAAGAACCAAGGCTGGCTCACCCAGCAAGCCCCGGAGTTTCTTAAACGTCATCCTGGCGCCGTTCTCGTATTCCTTGGCTCTTGCACGGATGCCGCTTATGGCGAACAGATTGATCGCGATATCAAGCAACTTGGCCTGCAAGACCGAGTGTTCATGTTCGGTGGGTTTCAACCGCAAGACCCGCGCTTGATCGGCCTTCTCCAACTCGCCCAGGTCGTCTTGGTTCCTTCCGTTTCCGAAACCTTCGGCATCGTTATTTTGGAAGCATGGGCCGCAGGTGCCCCCGTGATTGCCAGTCGCACCTCCGGTGCTCTATCCCTGATGAAAGATCATGAAAACGGCTGGTTGTTCGACCTGCAAAAACCGGAGGAATTCCATGCCGCCTTGGACGAAGCCATGCTGAAGCCCGACCTCGCTGCGGAATACGCCGCCAAAGGTGGGCAGCTCGTGGATGAGAAATATGATGCCGGCGTCCTCGCTTTGGGCATGAAACGTTTTTACGAAACCCTGATCGAAGAAAAACATGCACTACGTGATTCTTCGCGATGACGATACAAACGCGTTTACTCCGGTCGAGTATCTGGAAAGGCTCTATCGCCCTTTCCTAAATCGCGGCCTGCCAGTGAACTTGGCCACTATTCCGTCCGTTCGCAGTGATGTCACTTTGCCCGATGGTTCTCCGGAAGGTTATCTGCTGGCAAAAGGCCAGAACTCTCCCCCCTTCGCACCGCTGACGGATAATCCTAAGCTCGTTGACTACCTGCACAAGAACGACGGTTACCAAGTCTTGCAGCACGGCTGTCATCACGACACTTGGGAGTTCGATCTCAAGAACCGCAGTGAAATCATCTCACGTCTGCAACATGGAGCCAAATGCCTCGCGGATGCGGGCTTCTCCCAACCAAGCACATTCGTCGCTCCACACGATAAACTCTCCAAAGAATCTTACGAAGAACTGGTGAAACGCTTCTCCGTCGTTTCCACCGGTTGGTTCGAGCTGCGCCGACTGCCCACCGTTTGGTGGCCGCAATTTCTTTGGAAGAAAGTGAATCGCCATCCCCATTGGCAGGTGGATCAAACCCTCCTTCTCTCCCATCCCGGCTGCCTGCTTTCCTGCTACCGTTCTTACGATACCATGCTGGATCGCATTGGTGAAGCTATCGATCGCCAACCCGTTACTGTCCTAGTGACTCACTGGTGGGAATACTTTCGCAATAATACCCCAGACGATCGTTTTATCGAAGTCCTCCATCGTACGGCAGATTACCTCGCCAGCCGGTCCGATGTCCGCGTGATCTCCTTCAGCGAACTGGCCAAGAACCGCCCAGTGTTAAACTGAAGCGCTCCCCTTCAAGGCGGACAGATCTTCATTTGTCATTCGACATTACTCATTCCTTGGTCATTCGACCTTCGTCATCGGTCATTCCAAAATACACCGGCCCGGCAGACCTCATTGTCTGCCGGGCCCGACTTCCGCAAAGACATTTTAAGCCGCGACCGGCACACGCACCGGCTCCGCTGCACGTCCGCTATTCGCCGCGTGTGCTTCCAAGGCGTCTCGCTCCATCAAGTTATACATATGCGGAATGGCATTGATACGATCCGGCACTTCATCCTGATTCGTGAACATGGCCGCATAACTGTGCTTGTCATCCGGATGATATCCATGCATCGCGCGGATCGGCCTCTCGCCCATATGGCTCGGCACGATCAAGACACCTTCCTGCACGAGGAAGATCATCTCACCGAATTGATGATCCGGGAAGTACGTCCCCAAAGTCTGCAGCTCGACGTTCGTAAGAATGCGCCCTTCCTGCACTTCATTCAGCGCATTGGTGACAAAGCGTTTCGCCTGGTCGTTGAAGAACCAGAAACGCGCCATCGTGGAGTCATACACCACCGCATAGTCCTTCTCCATCTTGATGGGCAGCTTGTTGATCACTGCTTGCAGGTCGAGGTGTTTGTCGCAATTCGCCATGCCATGATCGCTGAAAACGTAGAGACGCACTTCGTCGTAATTCGCCTCCGCTTCCTTCATCAAGCGGTCCATCCACAATTCATAGGCGCGCAGCTTCTCGGGGACTTTGGGCGAATTATTTCCCACCATGTGCATCAAACCATCCAGCGCCGGCCAATAAAGGAATGCGAAATCAATGCTCTGCTTGCGGATATCCACCAGCAGGTCCTCAAGATTCTGTTCCTCGGTCTGCTCCGGCTTGCTCACATGATACGGGATGCCCTGCCCGCTCAGGAAATCGAAGATGTTGCTTCCCTGGTTCATCCCCTTCGGCTGCAGCGGACTCTTCTTCTCCGTGAAATCAAAGAGCGAGATGTATTTGAACGGGATGTTGTAGAGATCAAAGTAGCCTTTGAAATCCAGCTTCCACTTCACCAGCTTGCTCAGCCAGCGGCGGAAGATGCGGCGGCTGGTGACCGCTTTCGGCAGCCAGCTCAAAGGTTTCAAGAACTTGAACGGCGAATTCACCGGATCATGGACGAAGTAGCACCAGTTACGATGTGCTGAAGGCCATGCGCCGGAAAGGATCGAAGGGATGCACGCCGAGCTGTATCCGAATACAGAAGTCAGCGGACGCCGGTACGGCGCGTGCAATCGCAGGAACGGATCCTTCTTCACGATCTCCCACCCGCATGCGTCGATGAATACAAACAGGGGCAGTATCTTTTTCATGTGTGTTTTGATGTATGGGATTAACGGCTGTGAGCTTCCGCCATTTCGACGGTCAATACCGGACGCTTCACAATCTCGAAGATGCGATGCATCCTAGTAAGTTCGAGGATTTGTTGCACGGACGGCTGTGGATTCACCACGCGCAACGGTACATCGCCATGACGGTTGCAAGCGGTCTTGTGGATCATGAGCAAGGCACCCAGGCCGTGACTGTCCACGAAGCTGGTTTCGGAGAAATCCACTTCGATCGCTTTCAAGTCAGCCGCCATGGCTGATTGCATTTCCTCTTGGAAGAGATCGGCGTTGGTGGCGCCCAATTGTTGCAACTTAGTGGCATTCAGTGTGCCGTCTTGTTGTGATATTTTCATACGACTTAAAGTTCAGGTTCAGCTTTGGCTAGGTTCCGCATAACGCACGGGAAACGGTATGATTTCCCGGAACGTTGAACGGATCGCATTGAGCGGCCGGCCAAATACGACCGCATAAAAGATTGAAACATCCATCTGGCGCGTGCTGCGCACAGCGTAGTAGCAAGAATGTGCCCGGGCCTTTTCACCGAAGCGCTCGGTGTTGGGCGCTGCATCAGCGAGGGAGATGACGCCTGTAGGAACAGTCAGCCACAGTTTCTCAAAATCACGATTCAACTCATTCGCGTCATCTGGACTGAGGGGCCGATTGCCGATGAGCGCGAAGCGCCCGCATACAGCATCCCAAAGCTGCGGCCAACGGCGAATCCATCCGAAACGGCTTGGCACTTCAAAGTAGCTCATTGTCTCGCCCGGCCGGTCAGCCGGTGTCAGACAAGGTTTCACTGCAATTTTCATGCGCAGATACGCACGCCCATTTACAATCGACCGCGCCATCGCCAGAAAGGCACACGGAGCGATGGCTGCGAGCAATCCCGCCGCAGCTGCCCTGCCCCACAAAGATGGCTCCACAGGCTGGATTTCCTCTTCATCTAAAGAACTCAAAAGAAACTCATCAGGCACCTTTGCTACCGTGCCATCAGGCATGTGTATCAAGGTGTTGCCATGCGCGATGGATTTCTTGATCTCGGTGAATTCACCCACGAGCGTTTCATTCATTACCACGCTATGCGCCACCTCCGCCCCCTTCTCCACGCACACCCCATCTTCGATGATTGCATACGGCCCTACCACGGCATCTTCCTCGATCACCACATTCGCACCGATCCAGCAAGGGGCGACGATCTGAGCCTTCGGCGATATCGCATCATGCAATCCTGTCCACACACCAGGTTGCGTTTCGCGCACGCCGATACGCGGTTCAGTGGCCGTCTTCGGCATCAGTTTCAAAATTGCCGCGAACCAAGTCTCATAATCCATGAAGAGCTTTTCAGCAGTGGCTGATGGCATTGCATCCATCACTTCCACGAGTGTGGCCTCATTGCTTTGAGCAATGAATTGTTTGGCCTCCTCCCCTGTCAGCTCATGCGTCACCGGGCAAACCTCAGTCTTCACCCCCCAACGTTCCCCTTCACCCACATATTCCCGCACTGCGCTCGGACGATCCGCCACCAGCAATATGGCCTCGGTGATGTTGCTGGAGGACAGATGCTCCATCCAGTAATCCAGCAGGCTCTTTCCCAGCATCGGAACCAGCACGAGCGGCTTGGTTTCGTGAAGGGCCGCGACTGCGGCGCGTTCAGCAGGGCATATGAGGATGGCTTTCATCTTAGCACGCTCCCTTTCCAGTCAGCACGGCCGGAACGGTTTTGGCGATGATCTTGATATCCACCCAGAAGCTTTGGCTCTCGATGTATTCCACGTCCAGCTTCACCTGGCCTGAGAAGTCGATCTCACTGCGGCCACCGATCTGCCAGAAGCAGGTCAATCCGGGCTTCACCACGAGGCGGCGGCGATCTGCCAGCGAGTAGAGCTTCACTTCACGCGGCACGGGAGGACGCGGACCCACCATCGACATATCACCGATGAACACGTTGTAGAACTGCGGAAACTCATCGAGCGAGAACTTGCGGAGCCATTTGCCAATGCGCGTCAGGCGCGGATCATTCTTCATCTTGAAGGTGACGCCCTGCTGATGCTGGTTCTGCTTCAGGATCGCGGCGAGCTTCGCTTCCGCATCCATGCACATGGAGCGAAACTTGTACATCTTGAACTCGCGACCGTCTTTGCCCACGCGCTTCTGGCAGAAGAACACCGGACCGCGATCTTCGAGTTTGATGAGAATGGCGATCAGCGCGAAGACAGGCGCGAGCACGATCAGCGCGATGAAACTCAGCACAATGTCGAGCAGGCGTTTGGCGATCTGCGCGTTCTTCAAGAAGAAGCGCCACATGATGCGGCGCCAAGCGACGTGGAGGTTGGCGCGCCACCGTCCCCAAGGATTCTGAATGGCAGTGTAGTGTTCAATCAGCAAGGCATTCATAGCATTTCAAGTTAAGAGGTTCACTGGACCACATGGAAAATTTCTTGGCGGAGGCTTTCACTGAACCGGCCTTCACTTTCTCCGCCAGGTGAAGGACATCTGTTTCTGCCGGTGGCGAGCAGATCACCGTATCCGCCCATTTCGCCTGTGGCTGCACGTGCTTTTCATGCATCGGAAGCACCGTCGCCTTGAACTGCTCCGTCACCGAATCAGCAGTCCTGCCTCGTTCTAGCACGTCCCGTTCCATCCTGCGGCAGAAGCGCAAATCATTCGGGCATTCGACAAAAATCTTCAGATCGAACATCGCCCGCAGAGCCATGCGATGGAAAAGCCACAGTCCATCCACGATCACCACCGGCTTCACGGGCAGCACGCTCACCTCGTCCATGCGTGTATGCGTTGCAAAATCGTAACGGGGAACGTGCAAAAGACTTTCCCCACGCTTGCATTGCGCGAGGGCATTCTTCAAAGCACGCCAATCAATGGCACTGGGAGTGTCGAAATTGATGATTCCCCGTTCATTTTCAGGCAAATCCGAGCGATCCAGGTAAAAATCATCGAGCGCAAGGTGCGTCGCCTCACCTCCCAGCGATTGACGCAAGGAATTGGCCAGCCAGGTCTTGCCCGATCCGCTACCGCCTGCGATGGCGATGATAAAGACCCCGTTATGAGTTGTGCCGTTGGTGTTCACGCTTTTTGATGTTTGATGACCCGGTCGAACATGCTTTCAAGGCCATCGACATAGTTGGAAAAATTGAAAACTTCATTGGCGAGTTGCTTTCCGCAATGTCCCATCTTCTCCGCCAGCGGCTTGTTGATCAGCAATTCCTCCACCCGGGCCGCATATTCTTTCGTATCCATCCATGGAACGAGAAAGCCATTGTAACCATCGATCAACCATTCCTTGATGCCTCCTGCATCAAAAGCCACAACAGGTAGTGCATGATGCATTCCTTCCAAGCCAACTGCACCGAACGGTTCCGGCCAGACTGAGCTCACCACCATCACGCTTGCCTGACCGTAATACTTTTGCAGTTCATCCTGGCTGACGTAGCCTTTGAATTGCACCCGATCATTGAGTCCAAGCTCGCGGCAAAGCGATTCGCAATAGGAACGATGACCGCCATCACCAAAGATCAGACACTGGAAATCACACTTCACTTGCTTCAACGCCTGCAGAAGCACATCCACGCCTTTACCGCGAATGATCTGACCACTGAAGAGGATCAGGTTCGTTTGCTTTGTCTCCTTCCGCTCAACAGCCTCGGTGCGCGGAGGCGTAGGCGCATGAATCTCAATCTTGTTTTCATCGAATTCATTCAGGAGCAATTCCTCCTTCATGTAATTCGTGGCCACGATCAAGCGATCGAACTGACGATTGATCTCCATCTCCTTCTTGCGCTGAAAATAATTGATCAGGCGCACAGGAAGGCCGCCACCATTGCTCTTGGCGATGAATCCTCCGCACGGAAAAAGGCAATAGGCCGAGAGCGGACGAGTGCAGATGTCGCGGCTCAGATGACCGTAGCGGCAGCCACGCAGGCAATACGTCTCGTGGTCATGAACCATCCGCACCACCGGCGTGCGAGAAGCCAGCATTTCTTCCAATGGTTGAATTTCCGCGAGCTTGTGGACGTAGATCGAATCCGGCTGAAAGCGGCGGACGGCTGAGGTCAACGTTTCCGATTCATTGAGAGGAAAGCGTTCATCGAAAAGCTGCTCCCACTTCTCCACTCCTTTACCGGTCGAAGGACCATGCACGATCGCAACAGAATGTCCGCGGCGCTTCAACTCAGTGGCCGTGTGGAACAAGTTTGATTCCGCACCGCCAAAGGCACCAAAACATTCGTGAGCAAATAACAGCTTCATAGCCGGTGTGTTTTACCAAATTGTCACTTGCGATTGCCGCTTCACAGGTCACTGATAGAGAACGAAGCGTGCCTGACCTGAGTAGGTAAAAACCTCCAAGAAACGTGCGTTTAACCCGCGCTAGGGCAAACCCTCAAAGCGGTGGATAAAACGGAGAACCACAAGCGGCAAAAGGACTTATTGGAGCAGGTGAAAACCACGTTGAAGCGGTTTTCTGAGAGAAGCTTACTTGTTTTTTGCCCCGGAGACAAAATTGGTGACGGCCACAATCCTTTTCCCATCCATCGTGACCGCTTCCACCTCGATCCAATCGGGCAAATCCTTCGGCAATTCGTACGTTTGAGAGAGTTTCGGCGCACTGTTGGTATTAGAAGTCTCCCAAATGATACGAGCCGTCCCCGGTTTGATGCTTTTTGCAACCAGACGTGCAATCGGCGGATTAGAAGATTTATCGATCTGTATCTGGCCGACCTCTCCACGCCACGGCTCGCTCTTCAACGAAGTTTGTGCCATGAGAAAAGCAGAGGCCGCCAAAGCCCGCGCTTGGTTCACCACCACAAACTCCGCCTGCACATTGAAGCTATCCCCCCAACGGTCATAAATCGGGAATGGATCATTGGCCGCCCCATCGAGCGGATACGTCAAAGCTCCCAGCTCTGTCTTGTAAAAATCCAGCCAACCAAAACCGCTTTGCAAATTGCCTATCGGAATGCCGCTCAGTGGTAAAGCGCGTTGGTCATTCTGGGCGTAGTGATGAACAATCTCTTGTTGCGGTTTGAAGCCCAGACCAGTGACAAAGGAAACATTAACCGGATTGCAACCAAGCTCGTAATTGAAGTTCGCCAACAACGCTTCCAAAAATTTCGGACGCAGATCCTTGTTCACCGGATAACTGATCTGCATACCGACCGCTAGGTCGAATGCCGCACCGGACGAGAAATACCACCCGGCAGCACGGACACGTTTCGTCTCCACAGGAAAACTGGTTCCGTATGCGCTTTGTTGGTAGCGTTGCAATTGATCTTCGGCAGCCTTGGCTACTTCATTCTCGCACTTGGTCATCATCAACGGATTGGTCTGCTGAGATTTAAGCCGCCCGCTCTTCACCGCAAAGGCGTAACTGCGAGCAGCATTGCCATAACCATCATAAAGCCGCCACCAGCCCCACTTCCGCGTGTTCGCATCATCGGGGCGATACCAGTCCATGAACTTCTTCTGATATTTGGAATCACCCGTAGCTAGATAGAGTTCGCACGCTGCCCATGCCAATTCGTCATCGTGCATAAAATCATCACCGTAATGCGTGATCTTCTGATACGCGCCGTCCTTGCCGTGTTGCTCGATGGCACGTTCGAGGAAAGCCCAACCCGCTTCAGCCTTCTTCAGATAAATCTTGGCTGCTTCAGGAAACTGCTTCTTGAAAAGTGGTGATGAAGATATCTGTGCCAAGGCAGCAACAGCAGCTCCAGTCGCAGCCGTAGTTTTAGGCCAGACGATCTGTTTATCACCGAACTCCGGCAGGACATTGTGTTCATAGCGGCGCTCGCGCGGATATACCAAGAAATAGAAACCACCATCATCATCTTGAAGTTTGGCGAGGAATTCCGCCTCCCAATTCGCTTCCTGTAAGAGATCACTGAGACCATCGCCGCTTTCGGGTATGCCGAGATTGTCCAGTTCACCTACTCCGGGAAAAGCATCGGCAGCGAACACCAGATTATGGATGAGTCCGGCACTGTTGATCGTGTACTTACTATAGTCACCCGCATCATGGTGCCCTTTGGAAACGTCTATCTGCCCTTGCTTCACAAAGGGATACAACGACGCAGCAAAATCCTTCATCACGGGCGCCGTATGACGGACGTTATTGGTGGCATTCGCAGAATCTTGCAGCAGGAATTTCTGGGTATTCGTGAAGGAAGCAGTGGGAACTTCTGCTGGATGCAGATGACATGCAGTATGGGTGAACCGCGTGAATGGCAATGTGTTGCTGCAACCACAACGTTGATGATAGAGCCCTAAAGCATATGTTCTTGCGAGCGTGGCTGGATAGCCTTCGTGGATGAAAAATGGGTAAGAAACACCCAAACCATCCACCGCCAACCGGTATTCCCCTGAATTCGTGAAGGAGGAGAAATCCGCCTCGACCACTTGCTGATAGCTAGTGAAAGGAAAACCGTAGTCCAATCGGTTGGTCAAACTTCCTTGATAGACTTCAGTTTTCAGGTCGGCAGTGAGGAGTTTGAAACTCTTCAACGCCGACGTCTTCATCTCTCCCAAACTGCCAAGGTAATAGCCGATCATCGCTTTCTTGGATTGCGCAGGATGATAGCCTGTTTGGTTGATGTGTATGGCATCGCTCAGTCGATATAGGGAATTCTGGGCGGCATATTTCTCCTCTTTCCCAAAAAAGGAACTCTTCACTTCGATCTTTTGCCCCTCTGCCAATGGTTTCTCTAGTTGCAGATAGAGATGATTACCGATCCGTAGGTCCCTCTTCCTTAAAGGCGCATAGAGCACCCGTCTTTTGAACCCGACTCCTGTGACATTGATCTTGGCCCCATTGGCAGTCACCTCAAACACGTCTACTTGGGGCAGTGTCGCCTTCCCGCTGGTATCAATAAAATTCCACTCCTTGGGCTGCCCGTTGATCTCTTTCGTAGTGACGAGATTAAGCTCTAGCATTTCCGGGGAAATGATGCGGAGAGAATGCTCTCCCACGATAGGTAATTGATAATATTCCTCTTGGTTGCCCGCTCGTGCCCAGGCCCCCACGAGCAACAACAGCAACAGAACTCGCAGAATCACGCCCACTTCTAGCACATCTCCTAATATTTTCCCAACGGGGCATGAGCCTACCTATGGAAGTATTTCATGGCGATAGTTCGCTACTGCGTCTGGCAAATTGCAAAAAGCCATGCCGATCTTATGCATGTTGCATAGGAAAAGGAGAAGAAAGCCGGAGTAATTCACCCCAGTCCATTCAGTTTCCTGCCCTATAGCCAAATATCACACCTCATTCAAAAACCATTAAATCATTGGTCTTTTTATAGGTTATTTACCTATATCGGAGATACTTCGCAGCCCTAAGCCACAGGAGTAAAGCCGCCCAATTGCGCCCGCCAAAACTATGGCATCCTACTTGCATAAGAAGAGCATTGTGAGTGAACAAAAGTTCAATTTAGTGGTCAGCGCCCCGGCAGACAGTGACTGCCTCTTGTTCATCCACACCTTGCGTCACCCTTAACTTTGAAATTGATTATGTTGCAATCTTGCTCTGAAAAACTGGCTGTAAATCGTAAGAGCCACTTCGCGCATCCTGTCATCAGCGCCACTATCCCCCGCGCCCGTGCGACCATGAACCGCACGCAACATCGCCGCGCAGATCAGCCCGTCAAGTTGCTGCAGATCGCTGGCATTGATTTTTCCTTCGCCCGTTAATCGGTTTGTCCCCATCAAGGCCGGCGGGCAGGCAAGTCTCCCTCTCCCGGCTTTAGTAGTTTCCCAACCTCGCAGACTATGAAAAAGAAGAAACCACTCAACGCACCCCTCGTCTCTGGTGAGACCAGCGCTGCCCTTCTTCGTGAATTGGTAGCTCACTTGCGCGAGAACCGGACGCAACTTCGTGAAGAATGGGCCCGACGAATCACAGATGCCCAACTGCTCACCGCGATGAGCAAGGAAGAGATCTTTTCCGAAGCGACGTCAGTTTACGACAACTACGTCGAAGTGTTGGAAACCGGCAATGTGGAGGCCCTGCAAGATTACGCCCGCAACCTTTCCGAACGCATCATCCCCCGCGGTGTTGAAACGGATGAAGTTCTAGGCATTGTGCTGCTGCTGCGTGATGTGCTGGCCCGTTCCCTTTTCGGTAAATATCAGAATGATCTCCTGCTATTGAACCGAGTATTGGACGCCTATGAACCGGCAGCCAATCGCATCGCGAACACAGTGGGTGTCAGCTTTGTTCAGGAACGCGAACGCATCATCCGCCAGCAACAGGAAGCAATCCGTGAACTTTCTACTCCCGTACTACAAGTGCGCGAGCGGCTGCTGATCCTGCCGATCATCGGTGTCATCGATTCCCAACGCGCCCGTCAGCTCACCGAACAGCTTCTGCGCAGCATCCGCACCAATCGTGCAAAAGTCGTCGTGGTAGACATCACCGGTGTACCGACAATCGATTCCACGGTGGCGAATCACTTGGTTCAAACCGTCGAGGCATCGCGCTTGATGGGCGCCAGCGTGATCATCACTGGCCTCTCCTCGGAGATCGCGCAGACGCTTGTGACCATCGGCGTGGATCTGAGCAAAGTGAATGCCGTGGGTGATCTGCAAGGCGGACTCGAGGAAGCTGAGCTCTTCTTAGGTTACAAAGTGATCCTCATGGAAGAGCACACTTTGAGCGAAAAAACGGCATAAGATCATGGTTCCTATCCTCAAACAAGGCGACTACCTGATCGCCAGTGTTCAATCGATACTTTCCGATGAGGATTTGATCCAGCTTCGTGACGACCTCGCGGCCAAGGTCGGCAAGTTCCGCACCAAAGCGGTAATAATTGATGTGACTGTCATGGATGTCATCGACTCATTTGCCACGCGCATGCTGCGGGCCATCGCCCACATGCTGAAACTGCGCGGCGCAGACACGGTGATCGTAGGCATCCAGCCAGAGGTAGCCTTTGCCATGGTGCAACTAGGACTGACATTGGAGGGCGTCGGCACCGCTCTGGATCTGGAGGAAGGCCTCGCCTTCCTGGGCACTCATTCCAAGAGGAGTATCAAACATGCCAAATGACTCCCAAGTTCCGACGAGTCCCGAATCGCGCGTGCCGATCAGCTCGAATATCGACATCGTGACGGCGCGCCAGCAGGGGCGCCAGCTTGCCTTGGATCTTGGCTTTGAAGGTGCTGAAGTCACCTTGATCGCGGCGGCCATCTCTGAGGTAGCCCGCAACATCATGGATCACGCGAAACGCGGTGAGATCATCCTCGCCAATGTGCGCAATGGAAACAAGTTAGGCATACAAATCATCGCGCAAGACGAAGGGCCGGGCATCCCGAATATCCCACAGGCGATGCAGTATGGTTACTCCTCACGCAAAGGATTGGGTGTGGGATTGCCGGGAGCCAAGTGGCTGATGGATGAGTTTTTCATCGTCTCGCATATCGGCAAAGGAACCACTGTCACGATGCGGAAGTGGCTGCACTGAAATGATTGCTGCGCCTAACAGTTCATTGCTTCCAGTCGAATGGGCAGTCGCTTCACGTCCCCTGCCCGGCCAGAACGCGCTTGGTGATGGTTCGCTGGTCAAACCCGGCACTGATGGAATGGTCTTTGCCGTAGTGGATGGACTCGGTCACGGTGCCGAAGCAGCCAAGGTGACTGCCACTGGCCTAGAAGTGATGGGGAATGACGAGAGCATGTCCGTTCTCACGCTCGTCAAACTATGCAACGAGGCGTTGCTACAGTCACGAGGCCTCACGATCAGCATCGCCTCACTAGATTTCAATGCGGATGAGATGACCTGGTTGGCGATCGGCAACGTGGATGCATTGCTGTTGCGCGCCAATCCGGACAAGCAACCGCCGATGCAAAATGTTCTGCAACGCGCTGGCGTGGTTGGTTATCAAATGCCAAACCTTCAGACTGAGGCTTTACCCATCAGCCCCGGAGATTTGTTAATTTTTAGCACGGACGGCATCCGCCCTGGCTTCATCACCTCGATTGTGCGCAAAGATCCGGTCGCGCATATCGCCCATAGCATTCTCAATAATTTCTTTAAAGGCACTGATGATGCGCTCGTGCTCGTAGCGCGTTATCACGGACGCAAGCCATGAAAGAGTTCGAGAAAAAATTCGCGAACAAGTACGCCACAGCGTTGCATCGTTTTCTGAATGATGCGACGGAGCTGCATTTGGAGCAGGCCTACGAACTCGGGCGCAAAGCGATCAACAAAGGCGTCGGCGTCCTCGCCATGGCTCGAATCCATCAACAATCGTTGGCGGACTTCGGCATGCACGCTCTGACGATCACCGAGCAGACCTATTCCTGGAAGCAGTCCGAACTGTTCTTTCTCGAAGCCCTGTCACCTTTCGAAGCCACTCATCGCGGCTTCAGTGAAGCAAACCTCCGTCTGCAAGAACTCATCAAGGTCTTTGAAAAACGTAATGTCGAGCTGGCCAGGATGAATCAGGAACTCGAAAGCGAAGTCGCCCAGCGCAAGAAGTCGGAGAAAGCCTTGCGAGAGAATCAAAAACAACTGCGGGATCTCTCCGAAAAGATTTTGCACATCCAGGAACAGGAACGCACACGCATCAGCCGCGAACTGCACGATGACGTAGGTCAGGCCCTGACAGCCATCAACGTCAATCTGACGTTGCATAAAAAGAATCTGGAAGCGCCACTAGAAAATCTTCACGCCAAGGTGCTTGAAACGCAGAAACTCGTGGAAGAGGCGATGGAGCGGATGCACCGCTTTGCCCATGAATTGCGGCCAGCAATGCTGGATGACCTTGGGCTTATCCCTGCCCTGCGCTCTTACGTGAAAGGTTTTGCCGATCGCAGCGGCATCATCGTAGATCTCCGTACGGATGCTTCAGCAGAGATGCTGGGGCCAGACAGCAAAACGACCGTGTTCCGCGTTGTGCAAGAAAGCCTCAACAACGTGGCCAAACACGCGAAAGCCAGCCGCGTGGATCTGAGCGTGGAGAAAATGGATGAACAAATCCATGTCTTCATCAAAGACAACGGACAGGCTTTTTCCGTAAAAGAAAAGATCCATGGAAAGAATAAGCGCCTCGGCCTCTTGGGCATGCAGGAACGCGTGCGTCTGGTAGATGGCGCGTTCCAGATAAAATCCAAAGTCGGCCAAGGCACCACCGTCCACGTAAAACTACCTTTCATCAACACCCTCAACACTCCACCCCCACCCCAAAAACACCATGCAAAAGATAACTGTATTACTTGCTGATGATCACACAGTAGTCCGTCAGGGCCTGCGCGCCCTGCTCCAAACGGAACCCAACATCGAAGTCGTAGGCGAAGCTGAGAATGGCCGTCAGGCGGTGCAGCTCGTCACCAAGCTTATGCCCGATGTCGTGGTCATGGACATCGCCATGCCCTTGCTCAACGGCCTCGAAGCCACACGCCAAATCACGCGTGAAGCACCCGGAACGAAAGTGCTCATCCTCTCCTCCTACAACGATGACGAGTATGTGCATCAACTCACCGAAGCCGGTGCGTGCGGTTATCTCGTGAAGCAAACGGCGGCGAATGATCTCGTGAAGGCGATCAGTGAAGCGCGTCGCGGCAATGCGTATTTCAGCCCGTCTATCTCTAAGCGCCTCCTCGACCACTATCGCGAAGCGTTCGTGAAAGGCACACCCGTCAGCAAGACTGGTGATCTGCTCACCTCACGCGAATCCGAGGTGCTGCAATTGATCGCGGAAGGCAAAGCGAACAAACAGATCGCGGCGGAACTGTGCATCAGCATCAAGACGGTGGAGAAGCATCGTCAGCAGGTGATGAACAAGCTGCACATCCATGACATCGCCGGTCTGACGCGCTATGCGATCTCGAAGGGCATCATCGAGAGCAATGTGGTGCATAGCACGCTGGCGGTTTGATGGCTTTTTGGAGCTATTGACTGTCAGTTAAGCCGTTGGCTTTCTCACCCCTCACCCCGGCCCTCTCCCCGTTTAGGGGAGAGGGAGAACATTTCACACTGCTTCAAAAATGCGGCTGGCTTCTATAGCCAAGCCGCATTTTCTCTTTCCATAAAACGGAGATCGCGCGGAGTCGGCTTTCGCCAAGGACTTCCGCGCGATCAAGACCGCAGGGCTCGCCCGCGGTTAATTGGTCACATACACCATGTAGAAACCTTGCGCCGTGGCGCTGGTATCCAACCAGCTCGCCACAGTGGTGTTCGCCTGGATGCTGCCGCTCAGCTCAGTCCAGGTAGTGTCTGTGAGATTCTTCTTGCCGACCACGCGGTAGGTCTTGCCCGCCACGCTGTTCCAGGTCACGCGCATTCCGCCCGTCTCTTTCTTCACGGTGCCGATTGGAACCACGTTACCCGCGATGGTCGCATCCGCACTGGCCGTGCCGATGGTGTAAGCCGAGTGGGCCACGGAGGCCAAGGTCACCGTCTTCGTCGTGGCCGCAAGCGTCGTGGACGTCTTAGGCGTGACGGTGACCGTAGTTGAGGTGCTGCCTGCAGGGATCGTCACCGTGGAAGCCAGCGTGTTGTAGTCAGCACCGTTCGTCGCCGTGCCGCTATAGGCAAGGTTTACCGTGAGGGCCGAAGCTGTGCTGCCCGTGCGACTCACCGTGAACGTGCCGGTGTCAGGACCGATCTTGGAGGCGGTGGCGTCCGTCGCCGCAATGCTCACCGTGGGCAGCGTCGTAGCCGTGTCGTTGTCTGCGATGGAAATGGTGGCCGAAGCCGCCGCACCCATCTGGTAAGCGCCATCGCCCGAGAGCGAGAGCACCACCGTCTCCTCACCTTCCACTGCGGTGTCATCCACCGGAGTGATGATCACGACTGCTGAGCTGATGCCGATAGGCAGCGTCAGTGACAGGCTGGTCGCGTTGTAGTCCACACCCTGCGTGGCCGTGCCACCCAAGGTGTAATTAATCGTCAACGGAGCGAGCAACGAGCCCGTGCGGGTGATCGTGAACACACCGACGCCGAGCAGATTCTCGGAGGCGATCGCGTCCGTGGCCGTGACCGTCACGGTCGGCAAGGCTGGACCATCGTTGTCATACAGATATACCGTGGCCACGCTCGGCGTGCCGAGGTTGTAGGCGGCATTCGCCTGAATCGTCAGGATGGCTGTTTCCGTGCCTTCCACGATGGTGTCATCATACGCGCACACGGTCAGCGTGGCGGAGGTGGCACCGGCTGGGATCACGATGGATTCCGGCATATCACCTTGCGGCGTGCGCACATCCGTCCACTTGGCGGCTGTGCCGCTGAGCTTGTAGTTCACTGTCAAGGCCGTAGCCGTGCTGCCCTTGCGAGTGAAGGTGTAAACAGCGGTGTCAGCGCCTTCCGTGGTGCTCACATCCGTAGCAACGACGCTCACCGTCGGGAGGCTGTTCGTGGCGAAGAAGCTCGCCGTAGCGACAGCGCGACGGCCGTCAGCCCATTGCGCTTCCGCTTCGATCCATTGGTCACCATAGCTCGCTGGCTTGAAGGTGAAGGTGCTGCCGTAAGCAGGCTCCTGATCGCGCGCTTCCCACACGATGCGGGCACCGCTCAAGTCGAGGCCGTCCACTTGCATGGAAACCGTCACAGTGCTGTTTGTGCCGACTTCCGTAGGCGTGCCCACGATGCGGGCCGTAGTGGACTTCCAAGCTTGAGTCTTCGTCGGCGTCAACGTCGCGAGATATGCGATGCTCACGATCCCACGGGCTTGGGCAACGGCCACGAACTCAGTCGTGACGTTGAAGTTATCCGCCCAGCGGTCGTAATAAGGATACGGAGCCGTGCTCGCGTCATCGTTCGGGAACGTGAGGGCCGTGAGTTCGGAACCATACTTCTCAGAGTAGATGAAACCGGCCTGGATGTTACCCTGCGGGATACCGGCAGGCGGCATCACGCGGCGGTCGCTCTGCGCATATTGGTGCACGATCTCGCGCTGGCGCTTCCAGCCCATGCCCGTGAGGTAGCTGACGTTCACCGGGTTGCAGCCCGCTTCGTAGTTCAAGTTCGCCAGCATGGCGTCCACATAGGTCGCCTTAGGCGTGATCTGCTGGGCCACGACGATGTCGAAGGCTTGCTCGTTCGAGAAATACCAACCGGCACCGCGCACGCGCTTCGTCGCAGCAGGGAAGCTGCTGCCGTAGGCACCTTGATTGGACCAGAGGAGCGCGTCATCCGCAGCGGCGATCACCTGACCTTCGCACTTGGCGAGGTAAGCGGCGTTCAATTGCGCCGTCGTCAAACGACCACTGCGGGCTGCGAACGCATAGCTGCGGATCGCATGGCCGTAGCAGCCATACAAGCGCCACCAGCCCCAGCGGAACGTGGCGGAGCTGCTCGGATCCGGCAACCACTCGTTCAGCTTCTGCTGATACTGGGCTTCACCGGTAGCTACGAACATTTCCGCAGCGGCCCAAGCGAGCTCGTCGTCGTGCGTGAAGTCATCACCGTAATGCGTGATTTTCTGATAAGAACCAGCCTTGCCATAGCGGCTCACAGCATTCGTCAGGAACGTCCAGCCGAGCTTGGCCTTAGCGAGGTAAGCAGCGGCTTCAGCCGGATACTTCTGCTTGAACAGCGGAGAGGACGCGGTCTGTGCCAGTGCAGCCACCGAGGCAGCCGTGGAAGACGTGGTCTTCGGCCAGACGACTTGCTCGTCACCTTGGTCAGGCTGCGTGCCGCTCTCGTATTCGCGTTCGCGAGGATACACAAGGAAGTAGAAACCGCCGTCCGTGTCCTGCAGCTTTGCAAGGAAGTCAGCTTCCCACTTGGCCGCTTGTAGCACGTCGCTGATGCCATCACCGCTCTCCGGCACACCGAGGTTGTCGAGGGATGCGATGCCCGGAACGGAATCCACGGCGAACATGAGGTAGTGGATCAGGTTCGCGCTATTGATCGTATACTTGCTGTAATCACCCGCGTCATGATGACCACCGGTCACATCGATCAGGTTCGTCTTGATGAACGGGAACAACTGGTTCGCCGGGCTGGTCAGCTTCGGGGCCGTTTGCGCCACGTTATCCGGATTCGCCTTCATCGCGTAGTTGGAGATCGTCGTCCAGGTGAACTGGAAGGAGGACGACGGCATCGGCACGCTCACAAGGTCGTGATGGCAGTTCTCATGCGTGTGGCGGGTGAACGGCATCACATTGTTCGTACCGCAGCGTTGGTGATAGAGACCGAGCGCATAAGCGCGGGTGAAACCCATCGCAATGCCGTCATCGATCAGAAAAGGCAAAGAGGCACCGAGGCCCGGAACCATCAACTGATATTCGCCAGGCGTTGTGAAGTTGCTGAAATCAGCTTCCAAAACCTTTTGGTAAGGCGTCGGAGTGTAAACATAGCCGACATCTGCGCGCGCCTTGAGCGTGCCCGTGAAGGCCGTCGCACCGTTCTGAACATTCACGAGCGAGAAGCCCAGCGAGCTGGACACATTCATCTCACCCAAGTTGCCGAGGTAGTAACCGACCATCGCCTTCTTCGGCAGGCTCGGCACATAACCTTCTTGGTTCACATGAATGGCCGGGCTGTAGCGCAGTGGCTCGGCTTTCGCCGTGAACTTCATTGAAGAGTTCCAGAGCGAAGCGCTCGGGTTCTTCACTTCCACCGTCGCGTTGTCAGGGATCGCCGACGCGAGTTGCAGGTAGAGGTTGTTCTCGATGCGCAGGTCATACACAGCGAGCGGCGCGTAGAGCGGACGGCGCTTGAAACCGACCGCAGAAACTGCCACCGCTTGGCCGTTCACCGTCACTTCGAACTGGTTGAGCGCTGGTGCGGAGAATGTGCCGGAGTTGACCAAGTTCCAGACCGAGGGAACACCGCCCGGAGCCTTCGTGCCAATCGCCTTCAGTTCGAGAACCGTCGGCGCAAGGATGTTCAGGCCACTATCATTTGTCTTCGGCAGTTCGAGCGCCGTGTAATTCACCACAGAGGAGAGCACATTGCTGATGCCACCGACGATGTTCGTCACCGTGCCCACAATGTTCGTGTTCGTGCTGTTGGTGTTCGTAGAACCGCCACCGGACGATGTGCCCGTGCCGCTCGAGAGATTCACCGTCAAGGCACTCGCCGTGCCCACCGTGTAAGCAGCGTTCGTCGCGAGCGTGAGGGCAACCGTCTGCGGATTCACCGCACCGACATTCGCCACGGCAACCAATGTGAGGTTCGCTGAAGCAGAACCGGCCGGGATCGTGATCGCCACCGGCATGTCGCCTTCCGGACGGCGGTAGTCCGTCCACTTCACCGCGGAACCACCGAGGTTGTAATTCACCAAGAGCGCGCTGCTCGTGTCACCCGTGCGGGTGAAGGAGATCACCGCGTTATCCGTGGTGCCGATCACTGCGGTCGCGTCTGTGACGGAGGCCGTCACTGTCGGCATTGTGGGCGTCGTCGGAGTCGTAGTAGAACCAGCAGCAGACTTGCCTGCGTAATCCCACGTGGCGCGACCGCCGTAGAGCGTGAAGGCCATACCGCGAACCGTCTTGCCTTCGAGACCGACCGCGCTGGCCGGAACTTCGAGGCGCACCCACTGACCCGCTGCCGGAAGAGCGCCCACATAGTAGCGGCTCGCTGTGCCGTTCACGCCCGAGGTGATCGTGTTCGCACCCCAGTAAGCGCGGTGTTCCCAGGAACCATCGTTCCATTGCAGCATCACTTCGCTCGGCACGTTCGCCGGGTCGAGGTAGATGTAGGTGAAGAGCTTGTCGCCTGCATTCACCGTCATCGTGGCCGTAGCCCAGTCGAAGTAGTGTTGGTGCATGCCGCTCGCGATCGCGGACTGATGCGCCACTGCGCCAGAGTAAGGAGCCGGATTGCTGCTCACCCAGTTCCAAGTGTCGCCACCTTCTGAACCGCTCGTGGCACCGGCAGGAACTGCGTTATCCACCCACACCGTCGCAGTGTCGGTCGAATTCGTCGGAGCCGTCACCACGTTGTTCACCG
Source organism: Verrucomicrobiia bacterium (assembly GCA_036405135.1). Taxonomy (NCBI): domain Bacteria; kingdom Pseudomonadati; phylum Verrucomicrobiota; class Verrucomicrobiia; species Verrucomicrobiia bacterium. The sequence goes on from DASWYF010000040.1 coordinate 199,114, forward strand.
TCACGGAAACCGTGTTCGTGGACTTGTTACCAGCGGCATCACGAGCCACAGCCGAGAGGCTTTGCGCACCATTCGTCAGGTTCGTTGTGTTCCAAGCCACCGTGTAAGGAGCCGAGGTCACTTCGCTGCCGAGGTTCGCGCCGTTCAAGCGGAACTGCACACCGGCCACACCGATATTGTCCGCCGCTGTCGCCGTCACCGAGACAACCGCACCGGACACTGTCGCGTTATTCACCGGAGCGCTAATCGCCACCGTCGGAGCCGTCATATCGGCTGGAACCACCACCGTGCCATTTGCTTTGCCAGCGTAGTCCCACGTCACGCGACCGCCATAAGCTGCGAACGCCATGCCCTTGACGGTCCTGCCTTCAAGGCCCACCGCGCTGGCGGGGACTTCGAGGCGGACCCATTGGCCTGTGGCCGGAAGTGCCCCGGCGTTGTAACGGCTCGCCGTGCCCGCTGTTCCATAAGTGATCAGGTTCTCACCCCAATACGCGCGGTGTTCCCATGATCCATCCGTCCACTGCAACATCAGCTCCCGCGGCGGGTTCGCCGGGTCCAGATACACATAAGCGAACAGCTTGTCGCCCGTGTTGACCGCCAGCGTCGCCGTCGCGTAGTCGAAGTAGTGCTGGTGCAGGCCCGTCGCGATCGCGGACTGATGCGCCACCGTGCCCGAGAACGCC